>NZ_JBRBCA010000019.1:0-6794 GCF_053479475.1 Corynebacterium sp. 22-2729 | reverse complement strand
TGGTACAACACCGAACGCATCCAACAACGACTAAAGGGCCTGACCCCGATGCAATATCGGAATCAGACCCTTGAACCCCTCACCGCCTAGAATTAAACTAGTCCAACTTTCGGGGGCTAGTTCATCTACTGGTAGGGGTCTTATCTTAGTAGCGGGGGCAGGATTCGAACCTACGACCTCTGGGTTCTCACCCTCAAGTTCGAGCCACCTGCAGTTATTACCCTTTTACCTGCTGATTAGAGAGGTATAAGCATACTGGGCCTTACTGCGCCTTACCGCAGATTACCGACTCTTAAGTCCCGTTTTGAGTCCCACTTTCTTCACCGAGATTCAAGGCTCCCCGCATAGCGTCGACATCAGTCCAATCCGTGTAGTTGCGCGTGTTCACGTCGACGTCATGCCCGAAGTAGGCTGCACGCACCTGGGCGGGCACCCCTCGCGCGATGGCCCGGTTATTGAGCACCGTGCGCCAGTCATGGGATCTCATTAAAGCGATGTGGTCGTCCTGGACCTGCGCGCCGACATCTTTAAACAGAGCCGCTGACGCTTTCACGGCGTTGTCGGTGCGCCAGTGCGCCTGCTTGTCTCCTGGCGAAGGCAGTAGAGATTGCTGGCAAATACAACCTGTCTCTAAAAGTGCAGCCCAACTCAAAAACCGAGAGTGAGTCGCTAACCGTGGCCCTGGTCGACGACGACGGCGAGGATGCCTACTTCACGAACACCACGAAGGCCGGACGTACTCGAAAGCGTAAAGCAGCTAAAGCTGGCTCAAAATTGGGCCGCAGCTACTCGCTAGAGGGTGTGACCGAACGCGTTAACGAGGCCCAATCAGCCCTTCTTGCGCGGCAGCTTGCAGCACTTCAAGCCAATTCAACCGATGACGACCTGGAGGCGAAATACGGCTCCAGCCTTCTCGATGACGAGGAGGAAGAAAACTATAACAACCAGTAGGTATTCAATCATGGTGTCAGTGACCGAGATGACGAAGCTAGCCCAAGCAGCGGCGAAAGGCAAGATGGACAGCGTCTTGAAGGTTCTCAGCCCACGCCTGGACAAGGCGGAGAAGGCTATCAAGACGCTGCAGGAGAAACTGAAGAGTCTGCCGGAGAATACAGGGGACATTCTCAGTTCTCTGCCCAGCGACTTCTCGACGAGGTTGACGCAAGCGGAAAGCGAATTAAGGAACGTAAAAAGCAATCTCGCCGCAAACAAGAACTACGTGAGCAGCAGTCACTTCCAAGTAACGATGATGGAAGTGCAGCAGATGATCACCGGGCTGATAAGGAACATCGAGGATCTGCCCAACGGCCTGGAGGGGGTAAAAGGGTACCTAATCGAGATAAGCGAGCAGATGTCGCGTCTGACAAGGATGCAACAGCTGGTACTCAAAGCAGCCGAAAGCCCCATCCATCTCGACAAGGATTCCAGCCAAGCAGTAGCCCAGAGCCTGAACGCTCAGATGACTTCGAGCCTGACTTCTAGCCTGGAACCGCTGGTAGAAGTAGCTGTATCTGAGGCAATGTCGAAAGAGTCCGAAAGCCTGCACAAGGCAGCAGAAGCATCTAAGAAGGCTCGCAGCGCCCTGCTCCAGGAGAAGGAGTCCAACGAAAAGCTGCTGGAGAAGATACGTGCAGAGCGCAAAAAGTACAACGACGACATGGAAAAGTCGAACACGAACTTTATTAAGGCCTGCATGTCTGCCTCGTGGATTGCAGCCAGTGTTCTCTTCGTTGCTATCGCACTCGTTGCTGTCGGAGCCTTGGGGAAGGGGCTGCTAAGTATGCTCGGCATACCCGACGGCGTGTCTGCCTTGTGGGGTCACGTCCAGGAGGCCAACGGCATCGGCCCAACACTGGGCTGGTTGGCGTTAACACTTATCGTCATAGGGGTTCTTATAGCGCTTATGACCTGGATGCTGTCCCAGGCTGCGCCGGGTATTGCTCACTTGGTCGAGGAATACCGTCGCAATCACCCGAGGAAAGAAACGAACCACTAACTAAAACACGTGCACCGTAAAAAGTCAAAAGCCCCACAACACAGCGTAGCGGTTAACCGCTACGCTTCTTTTATGCTCTTCCTATGCCCCAACTTTGCAACAGCACCAATAAACTGGCGCCCCGGTTATAAGTTGGGGCGCCAAGTCGATGTGCTCGAGTCGGGGGATGTTAGTGGCCGGTGTCAAGCCGGCCAGACAGTCGGTTCAGCCGGTCCTGACTGGGGCCGTCGAGCCCGATAATGGACACGGTTTTGCCTCTGTCCTGGAACTTCTGCGTAATCGCGTCAAAGGTCGCGACCGTGGAGGCATCCCAGATCTCCGCCTCAGTGAGATCAATAGTGATATGACGGGCAGAATCGGTGTAATCAAAGCGATAAACCAGGTCATTGCTTGATGCCCAAAACAACTGGCCATGCACCCGGTAGGTACGAGTATCAATCTCGCCATCGCCGTCGCCGTCGATCTCGGAGACCTTTTCAATGGAAGCGATATGTGCTATCCGACGGGCGAACATGATCATCGCGGTGACCACACCCAGCACCACACCAATGGCCAGGTTGCTGGTGGCTAGGGTGGCAATAATCGTCACGGCCATAACAATGGTCTCAGAGACCGGCATGAGTTTAAGGGTGCGTGGATGCACCGAGTGCCAGTCGATGGTGCCGACCGAGACCATGATCATGATTGCCACCAGCGCAGCCATCGGGATCATGCCAACGATGTCGCCCAGTGCTAGGACCAGGACCAGCAGGAACACACCGGCTAACAGGGTGGATAGGCGGGTACGTGCCCCGGATTCGCGGACGTTGATCATGGTTTGACCGATCATCGCGCAGCCGCCCATGCCGCCGAAGAAACCGGAGGCAATATTAGCCACCCCCTGTCCCCAGGATTCGCGAGTTTTATCGGAATGAGTGTCGGTGATGTCATCGACGAGCTTGGCGGTCATCAACGATTCCATGAGACCGACCACGGCCATGGCCAGGGCATAAGGCGCGATGATCTGCAGGGTCTCCAACGTCCACGGCACGTTCGGAATAAACAGGGACGGTAAGGTCTCCGGCATCTTGCCCATGTCCGAGACCGTCGGGACAGTCAAACCGGCGGCAATGACCAAACCGGTGAGCACGATAATCGTGACCAGCGGGGCGGGGATCACACTGGTGAGCTTGGGGAAGAAAATCATGATCACCACACCCAAGCCGACGAGTGGGTAGACCATCCAAGGCACATCAATGAGGTGTTCGAGTTGGGCGGTGAAAATCATAATGCCCAGTGCATTGACGAAACCCAGCATCACCGATCGGGGGATAAAACGCTGAAGTTTCGCCACACCGAGGGCTCCGAGCACGATTTGTAGGACACCGCCCAACAAGACGGTGGCGATGAAATAATCCATCCCGTAACCACGCGCCACAGGAGCAATGACTAGGGCAATAGCCCCGGTGGCGCCGGTTATCATTGCCGGGCGGCCACCGGTAAAGGCGATCGCAATGGCCATGACTACCGAGGAAAACAGACCCATGGCTGGGTCAACACCGGCAAGGATGGAAAAGGCAATGGCCTCAGGGATCAGCGCCAGGGATACCGCCAGTCCGGCCAGAATCTCTATACGGATACGGGCGGGGGAAGAAAATGCGTAACGGAAGGATGCGATGATCCCGGTAGGGGCATCAGCGCCGTCTGGACTCAGGAGGGGGCGGGGGGCCGCCGTGCTAGTTTCAGTCATAGATGTCCAATCTTTGAGGGGATAGGTAACTGGGCGAACGCCCGAAAGGAATCCAACCCTCTAGTAACTTTAGGTTTGGTGATGGTGGTCATGGTAGCGGGAGTTTTACTCAACCGCCAACCCAGGTACAGGAACCCGTGGGCAACATCACCGTGAAGGAGAACAGGCAATGCAAAACAGTAATTTCAAGATCGGCGAGGTCGTTGACCAGACGGGGTTGTCGATTCCCACCTTGCGTTATTATGACAACGTCGGCCTGATTACCCCATCGGGGCGTAGCCCTGGTGGGTTCAGGCTTTATAGTGAGGCTGATGTACGTCGTGTTTTGCTGGTGCGACGGATGAAACCGCTGGGGTTTACTCTGGATCAGATGCGGGAATTCCTGGAAGCTGTGGAGATTCTTCATAGTTCAGATGGCGGGCAGGACAGTGATACCGCACAGCAGGCACGGAGTAATGCCAAGGCCACCCTTGCCGACATTCGTGAGGAGACGCGCACCCGCTACGAAAAGCTACGCAAGCAAATTGCCTACGCTGAGGAATTCCTCGATCTGGTCAACACCCTGGCACCCTAAACTGCCCCCATCCTTCGCAGGGAGAAAAAGACCATCGTATTGAATGCGCTCTGTCGAATCGCGTTCCAGATGAAGTGGACGAACGCCCGCGGCCTCTCCGGAGTGGATGGCGATAGTACAGAGGACTTCTGAAATCCGTGCAGACGACTCCTCAAAACGACACAGTCATCCAAGGTCACAAAATCGAAAATTGTCACTTAACCCCATCACTTCCAAACCGGCTTAAGTGACAAAATGCTATCGCTAAAGTCCCGATTTGAGTCCCAGGACGTGCGCCTTAAGAGAAATAACTAAAGCCCCTACCAGTGTTTCTCCTGGTAGGGGCTTGGAAGTTGGTAGCGGGGGCAGGATTCGAACCTACGACCTCTGGGTTCTCTGTATTAAGTGCGCACTACTTGAAACTATCTCTGGCAACAATACAGTTCGCCACTGCAGCAGACCCCTGAGTGAAGTACCCACCCCTCCAGAAACAATTAACCCAATATAAAGGTATATACCGGCCACCAACCCATTTTAGAAATCATCACGATCGCAAGTACGTTTCAATCCAATTAAGTACCGTAATTCGTGACAGATCTCCAATTCGCTACATCGGCGATGGTTCACAATATCTCCCCAAGGCGTCCGAAAAGCGTTTCACCGCAATCTCATTTCAGGTGGAGCAACCCTTGAACGAAGACTCGACAACTGCAGGCAGTCGCTTGAGCGCACCTATCCCTAATAGGCCAAGCAAACCGCTTCTTTTCTCCCCAGGGAGGGAAGCAAGCGACTGATAAATCCCCTTTTCCACTAATCGTTTTACATCGACCATCAGCCACAAGAAATCCCGAAGCTACTACAAAGGTTAACAAGCAAAAGACAATCGTCACAATACGACCATCATGCACCTAACAAAGTGCCGGTACGACGTCACCTAAGTCATATTCAAAACTAAGGAGCGTCACTAACCGGCCTCCCCATCACACGCTCGCCGAGTAGCGATTTAAACCTATCAACACTACTTTATTGACCGGGCCACCATGCCACAAACTCGATAATTTTTCTTGTAAAGCCTAGCGCAGGTTCGACAAAATGAAAACCTACCACGGCAGAATATTGTAAGAAAAACTGGCATTAGCCCAAAGAATCTAGTTTCTCATTTAATAAATTATTCCTCTCTTTTAGCTCAGAAATTTCGTTACGCAACTCGTCTATGTCGGCCCGATACAAGGCAATCCTCTCGTCGACCTGCTCCTTGTCCCATCGGGGCTTAATATGTTTAGTACAGTTTTTATCCGAAGCTACAATATCAACTATCATTGCCCTCTCAGACTTAGACCGGATTTCTTTATCGCCTAGATTACGTAATTGTTTAGCAATTTTTGGGTCATCACAAAGCTCAATTACCCGCGCATATCCGAACACCTTTAATCGTGTTCGAAGTGGGTAGTTAATGAAGAATAATGCTACTCGCCCATCTCGGTCGATGTTGCCTGTACTCACATACTGGTTGTTCCCCATAAACTCTAACCACCCTATAGTCCTGTCATCCAGAACGTGCACAAAGCCCTTTGGACCACCTCTATGCTGGACATAAGGCCAACCTGCACCAGTTACCGTAGACAGGAAGAAAGAGTCAGCCTGCTGTATCAACTTCCGGTCTGCGGGTTCAAACTCAAATCTCCCTACTCGCTCCGGAAGTGTTGTTCCTACGGAGCCTTGACGTCGGCGAACAAACGAATCGTAGGCGAGTTGTTCATAAGTGACTGCGTCTGCCCCCTCATGCGTAGCCCCTTCGTTAGATTCCGCTTCCTTAGCATCCATGTCTTTCATACTAGCGGGTAACGGGTGAAGCGTACTGAGTTTGGTCCCGTTCGCATCCAGGGAAGGATAGGAAACTATCGTAAAACTTTTGCCCTAATCTCGCCGCCTAGGCGTGCCCCTTAGCCGAGGAGGGCAAGGAGCTTGAAGGTTACTCATGGTGGCCAACTGTCGAGTAGACCAAGCGGAGCTTGAGGATTGTCGCCCACACTAACTCCGGTTGCATGCATTACTGCACCGTCTGAGCACAAGGAGTTCTCGACTGACGGACTTCGACGGATATGTTGGAAGACAAGTAGCGAAGCGGGGTAGATGAATTCCTTGAGATTGTGTTGGCTTTTTCGCAGTGGAGGTCGAACACCGCACGCGGAAATAGTCGATTGTATCGATACCTAGCGGAATCGCTTCAAAGCGAGGCAAATGGCCGCACGTTGAATGCGGCGTTAGATTGTTGGTTGTCTCTTTTCAAAGGGACCGTGTGCCAATATCTCAGCTAGCGCGAGAGTACCAAAGGCAAAAATCAATAATTTCATAGTACGTGGTTCGACTCGCGCCTTCGCCATCCCCAGCCCGTTACCTTGTGAGTGTCCCTGATAATGGGGATAGTCGCTGGTCCCGGTATGGCTTACCTGCCCTGTAGTTTCCATAATCCGGGGGGTGTTGCCGCCGGGTGCCAGGACTTTCGATGACAGCTG
>NZ_JBRBCA010000018.1:0-9832 GCF_053479475.1 Corynebacterium sp. 22-2729 | reverse complement strand
TGCCGTCGAACTTGTTGCCCTCACCAGAGACCTCGTCACCATCATTGATGCCGTCGCCATCGGTATCAGCCTTATTCGGATCAGTACCGAGCTCCTTCTCCTTATCGTCGGTCAGACCGTCACCGTCGGTGTCCTTTACAGGCTCAACCGGAACGTCAACGACGACCTTGTTTTCACCGTTCGCATCCTTCGGCAGATCCGGATCCTCAATGGTTACAGAAATCGGACCCTCTGCATCGGTGCCCGGGGTGACGATGACATTGCCGTTCTCATCAATCACAACCGGAACGTCCTTGCCGTTCTTATCCTTCGCAGAAATCTTGGTGTCGTCGTCCTTGTTCTTGACGTCAATACCAGTGTCCTGCTTCGCATCAGTCGGGTTGACCGGCTTGACACCAGACTGATCCACAACGGTCTTGGTGCTCACCATGAAGGAGTCAGAAGCAACATCCTGGGCACCAGACACAAGTACCGCAGAGTAGATGTCGCCAGTCTTAGCATCATCCGGGACAGTGAAGGAGCCACAGTCCTTCAGGTCATTGAGAAGCTCAATGTCACAAGTCTTGCCGGTCGGCTTACCGTTCTTGCGCCACTCGATCTTGTTCGGCAGCACCGGAAGATCACCAGAGAGCTTCACCTTAGCGACATCACCGGGCTTGGCAGGGGTGTCGGTGGTATTGAAGTTAGTGATGTCCAGATCTACGCGGCGGTCCGGAACTGCAGCGAAGTGGATGTTGTAGAAACGAGCACCACGAACCGGAAGTGCCTTCTGCTCTGTAGGGTTGCCTGATGGCGCCCACGTCGCCGAGTAGTTATTCACTGAGTGGAAAACAGGCTGCTGCCACTGGCCATAGCCAACAATTTTTTCACCATCTTTATTTTCAACCCACATGAACGTGTCGTGGGGGTGGTACTCATCCTTCGGCACGTGGATGGTGTAATCACCGTTCTCATCAGTCTCGGTGTAACGGACTGACTGGACGTACTCCGGGTGCTCCTCGAGCATCTGCTTGGTAGCCAGCGCGCGCTTTTCAGCCGGGAGCTTCTTGATCTCAGCGTTCGCCTGACGGCCTTCCTCCGTGAGCGTCGCGGCATACACCTTGTAGCCAACGCCAGACGGCTCACCAGTGCCGGTAGACCCCGTGAGAAGCTGACGCTCATCGCCGGTCTCTAGCCATACACGGCCGGAGTAGTCGTACCAATCATTGATACCACTAACCTCCCGATCATCCTTGATCACCTTCAGGCCATTCGGAAGCGGCAAGCCCGGCTCCGGCCTCTTGTCGCCCATCCAGTAGTTGTTCGGGTTAGTCGGCAATTCGGCAAGCCAGACACCAGTGCCCTGCATGTTACCGTTCGTACCAACAGCACCCGGGAACTCACCCAGCCCGTCGCCGGACCCCTTGCCATATGCATACGGGGTATAACCCGGGGCAACACGAACGATTTCGCGAGCATTTCCGGTCTCATCATTGTCCGGTGTATCAGACCAGACGCGCATCTTCTGAGCCGTCTGAGCCTTGTACTGACGCTCCTTACCGTTCGCATCAGTCCACGTCGGCACCTTAAAGGCGTACATGCCCGGGCCGTTCGCACCGAGGACTCCGTCAATGGTGTGGGTTTCTGCGGAGTAAATTGGGGACTCCGCGCCATCTACATCCTTCCACTGGAAGTAGACCTTCGTGCCATCCGGCGCGCCCTCGAAACCGTCGTACTTCGTCGATAGAATCGCGGAGTTCTTCGGCGTCATCAGGTTGACGCGGCCAGAAACAACGTCCTTGGCGACAGTCTGCGCAGCAGATAGCTGCGTACCGGAGGTAATGGTGCCGTCCGCGATGGCGTCGACGTTGATCGCGCCATCCGCATCCGGCTGCGGCGCCACTGCGGCGTCCTGAGCCACAGCCGCCGGGGCGGTCTGGGTAGCAACTACCACGGTGCCGGTCGTAGCCAGAGCCAGCACAGCACCCGCAGCCGCGATGGACTTCATGCTGTTGTTCTTAAAACCAAGGGCAACTGCCCCGAAACCAGTACGGATGGAACGTCCGCGCAAGTTTGCCATGAGTTAAGTCCTTTCCGAAGACTTCTCTAAAGTTTTCTTGGCGGCCCACCCACACCGGGAAGGCCACACGCCATGACCCGCACCCGCCCATCCTGTGGAACCAGGATCTTTGCACGCGTGCGCAAGCCTCTTTGCAAAACCTTAGCGACTACACCCCTCAAGAGCGACTGCATTTCTCCTGTGCTGAATTCAGGCTCATCCCTACTGATCGGCATACCCTATCAAATCACGCCGCCGCACTCACTCTCCCCCCTCCATGGAGATGACGCACCCTTTCCTCATTCAAGTTTTTTGACGCCATATCCACTGGGCGTAAATCTCAGCCATTACCTAAGTAAAATTTCCATTCTCGACCGTTTATGTTGATCTAACCCTCTACCCTGCCGACTCGGCGTGGCCATCGAGTTAACCGAAAGTGAACGTGCGTAGATAGCGTAGAGACGCATCCGTACTGCATACTTGCAGCAGTTTGCATGGAAATACACCCAGGGCGTGCTTATGGTTTAAGCACATCAGAAACTTTAAATGTTGTCGTTATATAGGTTTGAACCTATATAAAAATTTTATATGATCTTGACCATATACCCCCCTCCATACCCCCAGAGCCTTCAGTGAATCTTCAGGCTTTGCTCAACCGCCCCACAGCGCTCAACCCGTACGAAAAGGCGCCTCCGGGAAGGCTGCATCGCAGCCAACCCAAGGCGCCTCGTTAACCCAATCCCCGCATGTGGGAGTAGGTTTTCTGCGGAAGTAGAGGGATTTGAACCCCCGGATGGTTGCCCATCGCTGGTTTTCAAGACCAGTGCATTCGGCCGCTCTGCCATACTTCCAACACGGCTTAAAGCCGCATATGCATCTTACACGCCGCCCGCGCCTACCCAATTCCCCTCCCCTCCCGAAAACACCCCACTGCACCCCAGCCCATTCGTTAGGGTGGGGAACATGAGCATCACCACCAACGCAATCGTCCAGACCGATCCCGCGAACCCCAGCTCACTAACCTGGCAAAGCACCAGCATCGCCGACCCCCAACCCGGCGAAGCACTAGTGCGCATCCACTATGCGGGCGTCAATAGAGCAGACACGCTACAAGCCCAAGGCCACTACCCACCGCCAGCCGGCGCCACAGACATCATCGGCCTCGAAGCCGCCGGCGTCATCGAAGACCCGAACGGCGCCACCCGGCCCGACGGCACCCCCTGGCACGCCGGAGACGAAGTCGCAGCGCTCCTATCCGGCGGCGGGTACAGCAAATTCGCCACCGTACCGGAAGGCCAGCTGCTCCCTATCCCCGCCGGATACAACCTGGCTCAAGCCGCCAGCGTGGTGGAAGTCGCCTGCACCGTCTGGTCCAACATCATGATGACCGCCCGCCTACACAAGGGAGAAACCATCCTCTTCCACGGCGGCGGCGGAGGCATCGGCATTTTCGGCATCCAACTAGCCAAAGCACTCGGAGCCACCGTAGCCGTCACCGCCGGCTCCGAAGAGAAACTAGACGTGTGCCGCCGCTACGGCGCGGATATACCCATTAACTATAAGGAAGAAGACTTTGCCGAGATCCTCGGCGACCACGGCGGAGCAGACGTCATCCTCGACATCATCGGTGCCAAGTACCTCGACCAGAACATCCAAGCCCTGGCTCCCGACGGGCACATCGTGATCATCGGCATGCAAGGCGGCGTGAAGGGCGAGCTGAACATCGCCAAGCTACTCAGCAAACGCGGAAACATCAGCGCCACCGGCCTGCGCTACCGCGACGCGAAAGACAAGGCGCGAATCGTCGCAGAGACCCTGCGCAACGTCTGGCCGCTGCTGGAAAGCGGGAAGATCACCCACCATATCGACAGGATCATGCCCATCGCCGAAGCCGTCGCCGCGCACCAGGCGCTGCTGGCCGGGGAGGTTACGGGCAAGATCGTGCTCGAGCTGCCACAGGACTAGCAGCGAGCTCGGCCCAAACTAGGCCCGCGGCTTGGTGAGCCGTGCGCGACCGCGCCGCCCACGGGCCCCGCGGCGCGCACGCCGCCGTGGCCACCCGCCCGTCTGCACCAACACCAGCGCCGCCAGCACCAGCAGCAGGCCAACCCACTGCACCAGCGAAAGCCGCTCGCCGACGAACACCACACCGAGGAACGTCGCCGTCACCGGGCTCAACACGCCCAGGATCGCCACCTGCACCACATCCAACTTGGCCAAACCGTGGAACCAAATGCCATACGCAATCAGGGCGCCGAAGATCGTCAGGTACGCATAGCCCAGCACGTTCTGGCCGGTCAGGTGGTCCGGCAGCCCCTCCATCACCAACAGCAGCGGAACCAGGAACAGCCCGCCGAAAGTCAGCTGCCAGCCCGTCACCGCCAGCTGTGGCACATCGTCCGGCTTACCCCACTTCTTCGCCAGAATCGCCCCGAGCCCCATGCACACACTCGCACCGAGCCCCGCGAGGATACCTCCGGCGTTCAAGGCCGCGGCGGGCGTAAGTACCAAACAAGCCACACCCACCACCGCGACAAGCGCGCCGATCACCTGATACGGCTGAATCCGCGTGCCCAGCAGTGGCGGGCTTAAGGCAATGACCCACAGCGGCGCGGTATTCGTGACGATCGCCGCCACCCCGCCCGGCAGCAAATACGCCGCGGCGAACAGCAGTGCAAAGAAGCCACCGATATTCACCACGCCCAGCACCGCGGATTTCCACCACCACTGCCCTTTCGGCAACTTGCGGAACCACAGCAAAAGCAGCAACCCCGCCGGCAACGCACGCAGCACACCGGCTAGAAGCGGCCGCCCAGGTGGCAGCAGATTCGTGGTGACGATATACGTCGTCCCCCAGATAATTGGCGTAAGCGCGGTAATCAGTCGAAGCACACGGCTACGCTATCGTACCGACGCCACCACCCGCACCAGCTGGTCCACATCATGGATGGTGTTGTGCGGGGCGAACCCGACGGCGACTGCACCGGCCTGATCCAGCGGGGATCCCAGCGAAGTGGATGCAGTACCCGTGGCGTTGGCGGTGTGCAGGGCGGAGCTCCCAGCGCGGGTGGCGGGGTTCGCATCAGCATTGCGCCCGTGGCGGCCGCGGCGCGCATTGGCTGCTTGCTCCGTGCGCTGAGCCTGCTGGCTCTGCGGGGCGTGCTCTTCGAACACACCCATGCGCTCCAACAACTGCGACTGTCCCGGCGCGACCACACCTGCAACCACACCATTGGCCAATAGACGCTGCACAACCACTCCTGCGGGAACACCATCCACCAGGAAACTCACGCGCGGGATCCGGTCGACGGAGGCGAACTCCTCCAACACGTCGCCATCCCCATCCACGCCAATGACATGCACCGTACCGAGGCTCTGCAAGCCCTCGACCAGGTGCGCAGCCAGCGTCTTCAGATGTTCAGCAGCCTGCGGCAGACCCGTCTTCAACCGCGAACGGCGCGTACCACGAGCGGAATCATCCAGGCGAGCCAGGTGATCCACGGCCTCCGAAACGCCACCCAGGAGCCCCTCGGACACGCCGCCGACCCCCACACCGTGCCCAGAGCGGAAGATGGCCTGACGGGTGGCATCGTCCTTAAACACGAGCGCGCCCACACTCGACCCGCCCAAGCTGGCCACATCCAAAGCCAACACATCCGCGCCCATCTGCTCCACATCCACCACGCGATAAGGAGCGAAAGAATCCACATCCACCACCAACAACGCCCGGGACTTCGCCCGCACACAATCGGCAATGGCACGCACATCCGTCACCGCGCCGACATAACGGTTCGCAGCGGAAACCGCGACCACCGACGTCTCGTGCTCCACCAAGTTCGCAAACTGCCAGGCGGGAAGCACACCGCTGGAAAGATCCGGCTCCGCCCAACGCACCCGCGCGCCATAAAGATCCGCCGCAGTCTTCCACGGGGCCACATTCGCGGGATCATCAATACGGGACAGCACAACCTCCTGCCCCAGGCGCAACCGCCGGTACAGTGCGTGCGCGAGATTATCCAACAGTGCTGCGCGGGAAGCCCCCAGCACCACATTTTCCGGGCGCGCACCCGTCAGATCCGCAATGGCGATCCGCGCGGAATCCCCGAAAGACTCCCCGATACGCCGACCCGGACGCTGCGCCCGAGAATGTGAACCCGTCGCGGATTCCAGCGGCTCCAACAAAGAAGCCACCCTAAAGCTGCGCGCTACCGCCGAGGACACCCGCTCCGGCACCTGCGGAAAATCCTGCGCATTGAGGTACGTCCAGCCATCCGATAACGATGCATACAACCCCCGCACCCGTGGCACATCGAACACTGGAACTCCTTATCTTCCTAGACTGCTTTGGACTTCGCTTCTGCCCAACCGATACTAGCCTGCCCGCCGGACAGGCAACACCGTCAGCGACCGTGACCGCCAACACGTTAGCGGGACGCGCCGGGAATAGGAGGTGTTGGCGTCACAAAGTAAAATAAGGTGCCTTAAAGCAACAGCAACTTAAAAGCAGGAACTCATGCCACAGAAAATGCCAGAGGCCGCGGATCTACAAAGGATCACCGCCGCGGCAGACGGCGACATCCCCGCTAGCAACTCCCAAACCTTCGCCGCCGCCTGGGACGACCTCAAGCGCGGCCTGGCGCAACGCGAACTATGGCTCGCGCTCGGCTGGCAGGACATCAAGCAACGCTACCGCCGCAGTACCCTCGGTCCGCTATGGATCACCATTGCCACCGGCGTGATGGCCCTGGCCCTCGGCCTGCTGTACAGCCTGCTATTCCAGCAGGACCTCGCCAGCTTCCTGCCGCACGTGGCCGTTGGCCTGATCCTGTGGGGCTTCATCGCAGGCTGCATTAAGGACGGCTCCGAGGTGTTTATTGCCAACGAGGGGCTGATTAAACAGCTGCCGTCAGCCCTGTCGGTACACGTGTATCGCCTGGTGTGGAGGCAATTCCTCTTCCTCCTGCACAACCTGGTGATCTGGCTGGTGCTGCTGGCCGTGTTCCGCCCCTCGCTGGGGTGGGAAGTGCTGCTAGTGGTGCCCGCCATGGCGCTGATGATCGCCAACGGCATCTGGGTGACCATGTTCTTCGGCATTATCGCCACGCGCTTCCGCGATGTCGCCCCGTTGCTGGATTCGCTGGTTCAGCTGGCCTTTTATATGACGCCCATCGTCTGGACGACCAAAACCCTGCGCGAACAAGGCGGGGCAGTGGCCGAGCGAGCAAAAATTGCGGAGATCAACCCGCTATACCACTACCTGGAGATCGTCCGCGGGCCAATGATTGGCGAGCCCGTGCCTGCGTACCACTGGGGAATCGTGCTGGTACTGACAGTGGCCGGACTGTCGCTGGCGCTACTGGTGATGCGCCGCTGGCGCTTCCGCGTGAGCTACTGGGTTTAAGGAGTTGAAGAAGGAAGCCATGGTTTCAATTGATACATACGACGCGTGCGTCGACTTCCCCATCTTCGATGCAAAGACCCGCTCCATGAAGCAGACATTCCTGGGTGCTGCCGGCGGCGCGATCGGCAGGAACTCGTCGAATACGGTGATGGTGGAGGCGCTTAAGGGCGTCAACTTGCACCTGCAAGATGGTGACCGGATTGGCCTGGTCGGGCACAACGGCGCCGGCAAGTCCACTTTGTTGCGCCTGCTCAGTGGGATCTACGAGCCGACGCGCGGGTCCGCGATTGTGCGCGGGCGCGTGGCACCAGTGTTCGACCTGGGTGTGGGCATGGATCCGGAGATCTCCGGGTACGAGAACATCATGATCCGCGGGCTGTTCCTGGGCCAGACGCGGCGTGCGATGCGGCGGAAAATGGACGACATTGCGGAGTTCAGCGAACTCGGCGAATACCTGGATATGCCGCTGCGCACCTACTCGACGGGCATGCGGATTCGGCTGGCTTTGGGGGTTGTGACCAGCATCGACCCGGAGATTCTGCTGCTGGACGAAGGCATCGGCGCCGTGGATGCTGCGTTCATGGCTAAGGCGCGCGGGCGACTGGTGGAGATGGTTGAGCGCAGCGGCATCCTGGTTTTCGCCTCGCACAGCAACGAATTTTTGGCGCAGCTGTGTGACAGTGCGCTGTGGATCGACCACGGAGAGATCCGGCAGGTCGGGCGCGTGGATGATGTGGTTGAAGCCTATGAGGGGCCGGAGGCTGGTGCGCACGTCCGCCAGGTGCTGAAGGACCTGGGCCGGGGCTAGTGCTGGCGGGGTGCTGGGCCGCTGAAGTTTGCGGGGTTGGGGCTTGCTGAAGTTTGCGGGGTTGGGGCTTGCTGAAGTTTGCGGGGGTAGGGAGTGTCAGGAAGTTTGTGTGTGAGGCTCTGATCTAGAAGGAGTTTCACCGATAATGACTACGGTGTCACCGAAGAAAGGCCATGACCCGGCGAGGGTCAACGAGATCAGCGAGAAGCTGATGGAAAATCCTGAAATCGCCAGCTTGATCAGCGAGCTGTCGAGCTCCGCTGATGATGCCAGCGACCTGGTCAAAGGCCTGTTGCAGGCATCGATCAACGCTGGTCTGCAGGCGGAAATGGATGCGCATTTGGGCTACGGCCATTCCGACCGTAAAACCAAAGCCCAGGTTGAACCCGTGCACGGCGGCAATCACCGTAACGGGTCGTACACCAAGACCGTCAATTCTGGCTACGGCGCAGTTGAGGTGACCGTGCCCAGGGATCGTGCCGGCACGTTTACTCCCCGGATGGTGCCCAAGGGTGCACGTCGGCTCACAGAACTCGACGACATGATTATCTCGCTCTACGCCGGTGGGATGACCGTGCGCGATATCCAGCATCACCTCGCGACCACCCTTGGGGTGGATATGAGCCCGGATACGATCAGCACCATTACCGATGCGGTGTTAGACGAGGTCATGATCTGGCAAAACCGCCAGCTCGACGAGTTTTACCCGGTGATCTTCCTCGACGCGCTACGCGTGAAAATCCGTGACGGCCACCGCGTGGTCAACAAGGCTTGCTACATGGCGGTTGGTGTCGACATGGACGGCATCAAGCACATCCTGGGACTGTGGATCGCCGACAATGAAGGAGCCGCATTCTGGGCATCGGTGTGTGCGGATCTGGCTAACCGCGGTGTCCAAGACGTGTTCATTGTGTGCTGCGACGGGCTCAAAGGCTTGCCGGAAGCCGTGGAGGCAACCTGGCCGAATTCCATGGTACAGACCTGTATTGTGCACCTGATTCGGGCTGCGAACCGGTGGGTGTCCTACCAGGACCGCAAAGCAGTCTCCCGCGCGCTGCGTGAGGTCTACACAGCCGCTAACGAGGACACCGCACGTGCCAGCCTGGATGCTTTCGAGGCCAGTGAACTTGGCCGGAAATACCCCCAGTCGGTCAAAGTCTGGCGCGACGCCTGGGAGCGGTTCGTGCCGTTTCTGCAGTTTCCGCCGGCGGCACGCCGGGTGCTCTACACCACCAATTCAATCGAGTCGCTGAATGCTGAACTGCGTAAAGCTACCCGCAACAGGGGCCAATTCCCGAACGATACCGCGGCGCAGAAAACGCTGTGGCTGATGATCTGCAACATCGAACAAGCGTGCCGCCCAGCGAGCGAAGAAAGCAAAGCGCAACATTGAGTGCAACGGCTATATTGAAGGAGCGAAAGCCACCGGGTGGAAACAAGCCATCAACCAACTAGCCGTGGCTTACCCCGACCGATTCGCGGACTACTTGTAAACCACCCCCCGCACACAAACAATCGGACACCCTCCGGGGGTACCGGCTGACTTTACCTCTCCCGACACCCCACCAGCCCCACTTTCCCCATC
>NZ_JBRBCA010000017.1:0-16421 GCF_053479475.1 Corynebacterium sp. 22-2729 | reverse complement strand
TCAGCTGTCATCGAAAGTCCTGGCACCCGGCGGCAACACCCCCCGGATTATGGAAACTACAGGGCAGGTAAGCCATACCGGGACCAGCGACTATCCCCATTATCAGGGACACTCACAAGGTAACGGGCGCCCGCGAAAGGAAGCAAGAAACGGCGGGGTGAGTGGCGCGAGGACGGAGAATGAGAGCGCCGAGGTTGGGAACGGTAGCGCCGAGGTTGGGGACGGCGGGGAATCGGCAGCGCGGAAAGTGGAAACAGCGAAGCGGACGATAAACTGGGGTGCCATGACCGATGATCAGGAAAACACCGGCGCAGACGATGACGTTCGCGCAGGTCAGGGATTCCAAGGCGCTGCAGCGGACCTGTCTTTTAAGGTATGCACTCGCTTGGCTGACAGCCTCGGCGCGCGAGGCGCCAGCACGCGCACAATCCACGGAGGCGCAGCCGGGAACGCAAGCACCAGCAGCGACACAACCGGAGAAACCACAACCCACGGAGGCGTAGCCGGGAACGCAAGCACCAGCAGCGACACAACCGGAGAAACCACAGCCCACGGAGGCGTAGCCGGGAACGCAAGCACCAGCAGCGACACAACCGCAGAGGCCACAACCCACGGCCCCTCCCGCGAAAAGGGAGAAGCGGGACCGCTGGGGCGTACGGGCGTCATAGAAACACCGCATGGGACGATCCGCACCCCCGCGTTCATCCCGGTGGCGACAAAAGCAACGGTGAAGACCCTCACACCCGAGCAGGTGCGATCGACGGGCGCGCAGGCCATGCTTTCGAACGCGTACCACCTATATCTGCAGCCGGGGCCAGACATCGTGGACGAAGGCGGCGGGCTCGCGGAATTCGAGAACTGGCACGGGCCGACGTACACGGACTCCGGCGGCTTCCAGGTCATGAGCCTCGGCGTGGGCTACAAAAAAGTCCTGGCCATGGACACAAAAGGCCGCAGCGAGGCAGACATCATCCAGCAGCAGAAGAAGCGCATGGCCGTGGTCGACGAAGACGGCGTAGATTTCCGCAGCGTCATCGACGGCAGCAAGCACCGCTTCACCCCTGAGGTCTCGATGCAGATCCAGCACCAGCTGGGCGCGGACATCATGTTCGCCTTCGACGAGCTGACCACCCTGGTGAATACACGCTCCTACCAGGAGGAATCCGTCGCCCGCACGCACCGCTGGGCCCGCCGCTGCCTGGCGGAACACCAGCGTCTGACGGACATTCGCCAACACCGGCCACTGCAGTCCCTATGGGGCGTGGTGCAGGGCGCACAGTACGAGGATCTGCGGCGGCAGGCAGCACGCGGCCTGGTGGAGCTCTCCCGCGAAGCGGAGGCTCAGGGCAACCGCGGGTTCGGCGGCTTCGGCATCGGCGGCGCGCTGGAGAAGGAAAACCTCGGCACTATCGTCCGCTGGGTCGCCGAGGAACTCCCGGAGGATAAGCCCCGCCACCTGCTGGGCATATCGGAGCCGGACGACCTGTTCACCGCGATCGAGGCCGGCGCCGACACGTTCGATTGCGTCGCGCCCACCCGCCTGGGCCGCCGCGGTGGCGTGTACACGCTCGACGGTCGCCTGAATCTTATGGGCGCGCGGTTTAAGAGGGATTTTTCTCCTATTGACGCCGAAGTAGGCGGCTACGTCTCGGAGAATTATTCGCGCGCGTACATTCACCACCTGCTAAAGGCGAAGGAATTCCTCGCTGGCACGCTGTGCACGCTGCATAATCTGCACTTTATGGTGGGGCTGGTGGACCGGATCCGCGAGTCCATGGAGCAGGGGCGTTTCTATGAGTTCCGGGAGGAATTCATGTCTCGCTACTACGGCCCGACTTGGCAGGAGCGCCTGGGTCAGCACTAGCGGGCCAGGCCGGATGGTCGGCGGGCAGGCGCGGGCATGCATGTCGCGCGCCCGCGCGCTAGCGCACGCGCTCCAGCGGGCGCCCGGCGTTGTCGAAGCGCTGGATGGCGCCGGAGCGGAAGTCCCGCTCCAGCTGCGAGCCTTCAATGTCAAAGGTCGGCAGCACGCGATCCAGCCACTTGGGCATGTACCAGGTGGCTTTGCCGAGCAGCATCATCATGGCGGGGATGAATGTCATGCGCACCAGGAATGCATCGAATAGCACGGCCGCGCCCAGTGCGAAGCCGAAGATCTGCACGAACGGCAGTGGCTGGAAAATGAAGCTGGCGAATACGCCGATCATGATGAGCGCCGCCACCGTCACAACCTTCGCACCCATGCCGAAGCCGAAGATCACGGAGTCTTCCACGGGTGTGTACTTGGAGCTCTTGGCAGCCTCGAAGGATTCGTGCTTGAAGCGTTCTCGCATACGCGAAACGATAAACACCTGGTAATCCATCGCCAGCCCGAATGTCACGCCAATGAGGAAGATCGGCATAAAGCTGATCAGCGGCCCCGGCGAGTCCCACAGGCCGCCCCAGCCTTCCTGCCACACCAGCACGGTCAGGCCGAAGGCGCCACCGACGGAGAGCAGGAACCCGAGTGCGGCCATGATCGGCACGGTGATGCTGCGGAAAATCATCAGCAGCAGAACCAGCGCCAAGCCGACGACCAGCGCCAAGTACACCGGCATGGCGTTTGAAAGTTGTGTCGTAACGTCCTGCTGAATGGGAATCAGGCCGGTGATGCCCATGTCCACGCCGGTTTCGTTCTCGATCACGCTCTGTTGGCTGCGCAACGCGTGGATCAATGCGGCGGTGCCTTCGTCGGTCGGCCCACCCTCGGGCGTGATCAGCAGTTGCGCGGTCAGCCCGTCTTCACTCTGGCCGATCAGCTGTGCATGCTTCACATGGATGTTGCTGCCGAGGTTCTCCATTGTGTACATGAATGACGCCTGCGCGGCGGCCTTGCGCAAGTCGCCAGCACCCTGCCCGGCCTCGCCCTGTTCAGCCGCACTCTGTTCAGGCGCGCTCTGACTTGCCTCGCCCTGCCCAGCCTCGCCCTCAGCCGGCTTGTTGGCCTGCATGTCCGCCTGGCCGGTGATGTAAGTGGCAAGTGCGGGCGAATCCGGCTTTGCATTCTCGCCGTTGACTACCACCAGGAACGGGGCGTTGCGCCCTGGCCCAAAGCCGGCCTCTGTCATCTCGGCGGCCTTGCGCTGGGTGGAGTCCACGTTGGACGTCTTGTCATTCGGCAGCGAAAGCTGCAGATTCAGCGCGGGCAGGGTCAGCGCTGCCAACGCCAGCATGACCACTGCAATGGAAATGCCAGGGAAGTTGTACACCATCCTGATCCACCGGCTCGCCAAGCCGTGCTTGCGCTTATTGTCGTCCACGCGCTGGTGCTCGCCGCGCACCGCGCGCGCCGTAGCCGCCGCGGTTGCGCCAGCCCCGTCGCCCTCAGCACCAGCGCGTACAGCACGCCCGCTTCGGTTGCCCAGCCCCGCTGGACCACCGGTGAAGTACCCGTGCGCCGCATCCTCCCCCGCGAGGGCGGAGGCGTACTGCGACCCGAACGTGGCGTCCTTACGAAAGACCCGCGAGCCGCACGCACCAAGCACAGCAGGCAGGAACGTCAGCGCCACGACCACGGCGACAACCACGCTAACGGCCGCAAAGTATCCCATGTACGACAGGAATGGGATGTTCGCCAGGCGCAGGCCCAGCAGCGCGACGGTCACGGTCAGCCCGGCGAACACCACTGCCGAGCCCGCGGTGCCTGCAGCCAAGCCAATCGCATCCGGGCGCGAGCGCCCCTGCCGCAGTTCGTCGCGGTAGCGCGACATGATGAACAGCGCGTAGTCGATGCCAACGGCCAGGCCAATCATCAGCCCCAGCGTCGGGGTGATGGAGTTCAACGGCAGGAATGCCGTCGCCCCCACCGTCACGAGTGCGCCGATACCCACACCCACAATCGCGGTAATCAGCGGCAATCCCGCCGCCAGCAGCGAGCCAAATGTAAAGGCCAGAATAACGAGCGCGACCACCACGCCCGCAATTTCCGAGATCGGTTCGACAGCGATCGGATCGCCGAAGCCGGGGCCGCCGACCTCCACGGTCATGCCCGCGTCGCGCGAGATCTGGATCGCGTCGTACACCGCCTGCCGATCCTCGTCGGTCACGTCGGCGGGCAGCGGAACGTCGTAGCTGAAGGTCATGGTGCCGTAGCGCCCGTCGGCGGAGTACATCCGCAGATTCTCCGCGTCGGATTTCGCGGTAGCTTCGGGCATGCCCTGCTTCGTCATCTGGTCGACGAGCATTTTGCCCAGCTTGTCGTTGAGCTCTACGGGGTTGCCGAACTGCATGCCCTCTTTGAAGTCGGGCACGTTGTTCTTTAATGACGCCACCGTCTCATCCATTGCCGCCATCAGCTCTGGGTCTTCGAGTTTCTTCCCCTCGGGGGCTCCGAAGACTATGTTGACGTCGGTGGATTCGGCGGGGTTTTTCGTGCCCGGGAATTTCTCTTGGAGCATTTCCGTGGCGTGCGTGGAGGGCACATCTTTGATTTCGAAGACGTCGTTGAAGCCCTTTTGGAATCCCAGCGCGGCCGCCGCGATGCCGACGAACAGCAGCAGCCAGGCGGCAATCACCCGCTTCTTGTGCAGGTAGGACCATCGTCCGAGGTTAAACAGGATTTTCGCCACTGGTTGACCTTCCGCCGGCTGTTGAGTGTGTGTAGGACCTTGAGCTTGCGTTCGTGGTTGCGCTCTGGCAGCTCCTGCGGGGTGGGGGTTTCCCGAGAGATGCTTCCCACGCCGCAGACAGTTCTCGAAATATACATCCTACAGTAGCCAAAAGCCCAGGTGGGTTGTGACAGGTGTGACATGTGTTGCTCAAGCTTCTGGGTGGACCTTCCGGACGCGCTCCCAACTTCCCCGTCGTAGGCAATGCAAGGGGCAAATGTCCCAAATCTTCCACTTTCGACGAGTAGCAGATTTGCAGCAAATTTTCGTAACCCTCTGACCTGCAGAAACAGAAAGTTATAAAAACGGAGTGGAAGATTTGGGACACTTTCCGCTCCCGCTACGCCTCAAAGTGCCCTTTTCGGCGCATTCCCGAAATGCGGGACGCAGTTTTGCATCCTTACTCAGGTATCCCCCCCAGCCACTTTCAGGCCGTCTACGGCGCTTACAACGCTTCGCCCTCTTTTACACCCCTCCCAGTAGAGCGCCCTAACTTCGCCAAAACCAGCCCATCGCCGGTCGCAGGCCTCCTACCCAAAGGCTCAATGTCCCAAATCTTCGAGTTATTGAAAGTAGGGGGTTTGCAGCCACATTCTGCAAGCCTCTGACCTGCGCAAACAGAATAGTTATACTCTAATACGTGGAATTTGGGACATTCCCACCCGAGCGCTCCTCATTCCCAGCCCCAGGCACCCGGTTGCGCACCCCGCGCACCAAAATCCAAACTCCCGCGCACGCGAAAACCGCGCGCCGCCCCAGTGTTCAACCGGGAACCAGCACGCGGCAAAAAATTCTGGCGGTGGCGGAGGGATTTGAACCCTCGGTTGCTACTAACAACACTCGCTTTCGAGGCGAGCACCTTCGGCCGCTCGGACACGCCACCATAGTCAGCGATTGCAGACTCGTACTAGCGTAACACCCCCACATTTTCGCAACAAAACCCCACCCTGCGCACACGAGAGCCCCGCACACACATCCGCACACATCCGCGCACGCGCATCCACTCGTCCCCCGCGCACACCCCGCGCACACGAAAGCCCGCCGCGAACTTCCACCAGTTCGCAGCGGGCTTGCAGCTTCAGCGCTTTAGTTGTCGCCGAGAACCTTGTCCATGCCCTTGTTCAGGCCGTCCTTGGCCTTGTCAGCCTTGTCGCCGTCCAGCTTGCTGTCGATGGCCTTCTCGGCACCGTCCTGGATCTTGTCGCGGTGCTCGCCTGCCATGTCCTTAGCCTTGTTCAGGTCCATTGTTGTCTCCTTAGTTTCGGATGTAATTAACTTTGTTCTAACTTGCGTGCCCCTAGCCGCAACTCGTACGACCAGAAGCACACATCCCAACGTAAGGACGTTCCCGCTCCCTCGCCACCCGCAGCCCCTCAGACAACCAGCGTTATCCGCTAAACCCGCAGTTGGGAGCCATGAATTAATTTTCTATAAAACTTATAGACGCCCACGTTTCCCCCACCCCAGCCAGCCGCAAACCGTCAACGCAGGCGGGCGAAGAACTGCCGCAGCAGTTTTTCGCACTCCCCGGCCAGCACGCCTCCGCGGACCTCCGCCCAGTGCAGTGGAGACTCCCGCGGCACGTCCCAGACGCTGCCGCACGCCCCGGTCCGGGGCTCGTAGGCTCCGAAGATGATGCTGCCAATTCGCGCCCCGACTAGCGCCCCCGCACACATGGCGCAGGGTTCCAGGGTGACCACCAGCGTGCAGTTTTCCAGCCGCCAGGCGTCCCCGAGCTCCTGCACGGCTTCCCGGATGGCGAGGATCTCCGCGTGTGCGGTGGGATCATTGTCGGCTTCGCGCCGGTTCACGCCCCGCCCGAGTTCCCGCCCGTCCTGGTCGAGAATCACAGCTCCGACGGGGACGTCCCCGGCGGGAGTCTTCGCGGCGATGTCCAGGGCCCGGCGCATCAGCGCTTCCGCGCGCGCATCCCCGGCGACCTGCGGCAATCCGCCGCCCACGCGCACCTGAGCCTCAGCCTCACCGCGCGCCTCAGCCCCGCTGCACGCGCCTGGCAACCCACCGCGCAACTCAGCTGCGTCACGCGCCTCAGCCCCGCTGCACGCGCACGCCTCACCGCCGCGCGCGCCCGGCGCGCCCTCCACCCCCACCGGCTAGAACTCCAGCTCCACGCCCACCAGGTCCGCCAGCTCGTCGGCGAATCCCAGCTCGTCCGCCACGCGCAAAACCTGCTCCGCCCCGTACAGGTCATCGTCGTAGAAGATGATGGACATTATCTGCTCGCTGACACCTAGATCCTCCAGCAGGTCGAAGTCGCCCTCGGGCCACGGATCGTCGGACGCGTCGGCCTCCTCTTCCGAAGGCTCGTCGATGTCCAACGTATCCAGCACCTCGCTGGCAATGTCGTAATCCAACGCTGCGGTGGCGTCGCTAAGTAAGATCCGCACGCCACCCGGCACAGGGCGGAGCACGGCGGACCAGTCATCCTCCACGCAGAGCAATCCCACGACCGGCCCTTCCGCGCGCGAGGCTCGCAACTCCGCGATGAGGTTGGGCAGGCTTTCCGTCGCGCGGGCGGGGAGTTCGCGCAGGTGCCAGTGGCCGTCGGCGCGGATGGCGGACACGGCGAAGGTCAGGTCGCTGCCGTCGCTGCTGGAGCCGGCGCCATAGCCGCGACCGCCGTTATCAAAGCTGTCGGTGCTCATGTCTCCCAACGCTAGTCGGCTTTGTGGAACACTGGGTAGCGTGAGCCACGAAATTTCTTCCGACTACCGCCTGAGCACCCTCCCCGAGGATCGCCGTCCGCTGTGCATCCTGGGTCTGGGGCTGATTGGCGGCTCACTGATGCGCGATGCGCAGACAGCAGGCTGGCCCGTGTTCGGTTGGAATCGATCGGAGAAGACGGTCTCCCGCGCACGTCGCGACGGCTACGACGTTTCGGGTGATCTGGAAGCCACCCTCCGCCGTGCCGAACAGGCCGATGCACTGCTGGTTCTTGGGGTACCAATGCCCGCGCTGTCTTTCCTTCTTGACGCCATATCTCAGTACGCCCCGAGCTGCGGCTTTACTGACGTGACCAGTGTGAAGCAGGAGGTGCATGACCTAGTGGAGGCCAAGGGCATGTCCGACCGTTTCGTCGGTGGGCATCCAATGGCGGGCACGGCGAACTCTGGCTGGGCGGCCACGATGCACGGACTTTTCCAGGGAGCAGTGTGGGTCGTAACGTACGACAACGCGCGGGACGATAAGCGTTGGCTGGACACGTGGGTGCGCGTGGTTGGGCTGGCGGAGGAAGTTGGCGCGGCGGTCGTCCCCGCCATCGCGCGGAGGCACGATGACGCCGTAGGGCGCGTGAGCCACCTGCCGCACATCCTGGCCGAGGCACTGGCCGTGGCGGGCGATACTGGCGGCCCGCTGGCACTGAGCCTGGCGGCCTCGAGTTTCCGCGACGGCACCCGCGTGGCAGGCACCGAGCCGGATCTAGTCCGCGCGATGGTGGAGAACAACCGTCCCGCTGTACTCAATGCCCTGGACCAGACCATTGAGCTGCTGCAGGGCGCGCGCGAGGATATTGCCAACCCAGAGAGTTCCCTCAAAACCCTGGCTGAGGAAGGCAACGCAGCGCGCGGACGCTTCGAGGCACGGGCCGGTCGCAACAAGGGGGATGCCACCAACCGTCCGATTATCCGCGTGCGCCCGGGCGCGCCGGGGTGGGTGGATCAGCTGCATTCGGCAGAATCCATGGGCGCGCAGATCGGCATTTTCTAGCAACCGCAAGAGTGCTGCGCGAGCTAGCAGTCCGCCTTCGTCTTCGCTGTGGGCGCGCCGTCCAGCAGGTCGGGCAGCCCCTTCGCCAGCGCATCCACGCCTGCCCACGACGTAGGCTCCAGGCCATCGTTGGGGATCGCCATGATCGCAACGGGCGTCATTTCCCCGTCTTTACCGGGCACCAGGCCCAGCTGCCGGTATATAAAGCGTCCGTCGTCCTCCGGCCCCCAGCCGCCCTTGAACTGCGATCCCTTAATCTTCGACAGGCCGTAGCTGTGCTCCGGGGTGATGTGCCCCATACGCTCCAACACCTTGTCGGAGCCGTTCATACAGCGGAAGCCATCCATGAAACGCACCTGATCCGTCAGCTTCCACGTCAGCCCGCCGAATCCAACGTATTTCCCCTCGTCGTATTCCTTCCCCGGCGCGGTCGGGTCGCCCGTGCGCTTGAGGTAGTCCTGGATTTTGTGCGAGGCAGTTCTGTCGGACCAGTCGCCTAGGTACATCCAGAGGCGGAAGGCAGCGTCATTATCCGAATAGTGAATCGCCGCATCCATGTCGGCTTCCATTGCCGCGCGCGGGGCGGACTGGTGGTGAGCCTCGGCGTAGCGCAGTTTCTCTTCAACGGCGCCTGCGATGGGGGCTTTAATGGTCGACCAGGCGCTCTCCGCGTTGAGCGTGCCCGCGTGGAGCGGACCTTCCTGACCGAGGATTGCCACGCCGACCTGCACATTATTCTTCTTGGCGATGTCGGCGGCGAGCTTGTCCAGCTTCGCCTGCTGTTCCTCGTCGGTGGGCGGGGTGGCGTCTGCGCCGTCGGTGCTGTCGTTGCCGCCGTTACCGCCATTGTCGGGCGCGGCGGCGGTGTTGGCGGCGGGTGCGCTCTCTTCGCCCTTCTCCTCGACGCCCCCTTCCCCGCCGTTTAGCCCCACTACCAGACCGACCGTGATGGCGAGGACGGCGGCTCCCACTCCGAGGCTCGCGACGAGTCCGCCGGTGGCACCGCGGTCGCCGGCACCTCCGCTCCGCGGCTTCTCTTCGGAGCGTTCATTGCTCGCCACTTTTTCCTCCTTGACCAGCAGTCTCTTCGAACTCTTCCGTCTCGGCTGCGCATTCTCCGCCGCGTAGCACGTCCGCCATACAGCAGCTCAGCCGCGCAACACTTCCGAGCAACGTTTCCACCGCCTAGCACTTCACCACGCAGCTCTCCACCGCCTAGCACTTCACCACGCAGCTCTCCACCGCCTAGCACTTCACCACGCAGCGTTCCGCCGCTCAACGCTTCCGAGCAGCGTTTCCACTGTGCGACAAATCACCACCGAGAGCGATCGCGTTCAGTCTAGCCAGGAATCCCCATGCTTGCGCCCCGTACAACTTCCATTGCAGAGACTCTTAACCCCCTGCAGCAATACTCTTAGTCTCCAACGACGCCACGCTTAAACCCCTCAAGCGGGCGCGGTCGTGAAAGCCTGGATGTCCCAAATCTACGAGTTATTGAAAGTAGCGGGTTTGCAGTAAAAAAACGCAACGCTCTGACCTGCAAAAACAGAATAGTTATATTCTAAGAGCTGGAATTTGGGACATTACCCTCCAAGACTCCTTGCACCTGAGACGCCCTGGGATGCCAGGGGCCCGGTCCCGCGAGGGCTACAGACGCGAGCCAGGGACTTCAGGGACCCGCCAGGCGCCGGTCAGACGCGCCAAGTGCCCGGCGCCGGTCAGGCCTGACGCAACTCCGACACCTTCCGTCGGCCAAACCAGCCCAGCGCCACCGCAAGCACCAGCCCGGCCAGTGCTCCCGCGAGATATCGCCCAACGTAATCGGCGCTGGTCTGCGGGGTTCTCGGCGGAGTGGGAGTAGTGTCCGCTGTCAGCACGCTCGATGTGTCGCGTCCGCTGGTGACGTCCTCGATCCAGGACTTGGCGTCGGACAGCGTGGTGATAGCCGCCGTCGGCGAAGGCAGATCCGGGTCACCATTTGCGGTACCGGCGGTTGCGAGGCCTGCGAGCCGCCCGCCGACGAAGAATGGCGCTCCCGAGTCGCCGCCTTGCATAGCAGCGCGCGTGAGGGATTCTGCCTCAAGAATGCCCCCGGCGATCTTCGGCATGACGCCACCCGCTCCATCTGCGGGAATCGCCCCACCACCCATGGCAATGTCTGCGGGAACAGATTCCACGCCCTCCGGGCTGGATGATTCAGTGACTTTCTTCGCGCCAGACTTCTTGGAAGCCTCTGGTGCAGGTGCACCGGGGATCAGTTCGGAGTCGTCACCGTGGAGGATCTCCGGGCCACCCGGAGCCACCTTAACTCCGCCATCGACCTTGCCATCCGATCCAGCGTCTCCACCGGCACCATCTGCACCGCCGTCGCCTCCGTTGCCGCCCGGCGAACCGGAGGCGCCCGGCCCGGTCAAGATCTCCCGCACTCGCATTCGCGCCACAGGCAGCTGACCCTTGCGAGCCATCAGGGAGCTGCTACTCCAGCCGTACAGGTTCCCCTCGTCGCCGTTCTTTGGCGAACTATCGGCCAACTTCGCCGGCTCGACTCCCTCGACGGGCCGGGTGAGGTGCAAGAGCCCGGCGTCCATAACAGGAGACAGCGACCACGAGTCCGCGTCATACACAGCACCTCCGATGCGCGCCTGCGTGCCCTCATTGGAGACGGATTCCAGGCAGTGGCGGGCCGTCAGCACCCATTGCCGGGCGACAAGCGTACCGGTGCAGTCTCCGAAGTTGCCTACGCGCCCGATCCGCAGCGAGGCCACGGCCCGCGATTCCGCGTTGTCCGCGGCGCGCTCGCCGTATTCCATTGCGCTGGCGGGTGCCATGCATGCGCCGCTCAAAGTTGCAGCAACTGCCGCTACGGCAGCTCCCTTGGTTACAAAATTCTTCATGCTGGTCCTTCCACGGCTCATGCTCGTTCCCCCGAAATCACTCGGACAGTCTGCGCGACGCAGCGCTCTGCCGGCCCTTGTCCTGCAAACAACGTATTCGCCGGGCCGTCAGCGAGCTTCTTCCACAGCCATGCGAACACCAGGAACGCCGCGATAAACGCCGTCGCCCACAGGTCCGAGTGCAGCGCCACGTGTGTCTGCCACCAGAAAGCCGATAGCACGTGCAGGATGTACACCGTCAGCGCCATGGAACCCAGCGCGACCAGCGGATTCGTTGCCCGCATACGCTGGCCAATGACCAGGCAGAGATGCAGCACGATAGCGGCGACGACAACAGATAGCACGATCTCGCCGAGCACGCCCGTGTGGCCGGTGGTGCGCGCCCAGCCGGGTAGGCCGGTCTGGAAGCGCAGGTAAATGCCGATGCCTGCGATGATGAGGCACGTGGTAGTCGTTGCCTTCTTTATGACGCCACCAGCCCCAGTGCCGTCCTTCCCCACGTACACGTCGAAGAGGATCATCCCGGCGATGATGTATGTGACCCACGCGAAGTGAGGGTATGGAAGTGGCAATTCCAGTGGGGCGTAGCGCCACGTTGCGGCGGCTGTAGCCAGCAGCAGTAGGGCGACTTTCGCAGCTGTGGGCAGTGGAGGAATCCAGGCGGTGGCGAGCATCGTAATGCCCAGCACGACGAGTACCACCTGGATTTCACCACCAACCGGCAGCAGCGCCAGGCCGATGAGCGTGATGATTGCTCCACGTGCAGCGAGCTTCGCTACCGTCTGCAACGCAGTAGCAGCAGTAGCAGCAGAGGCGACGGTGGCAGTAGAGGCGGCAGTGGCTACAGTGGCCCTGCGCTTGGCGTTGTTCCAAATAAGCATCATGGTCACGCCCGCGATAACGGCGAACAGTGCTGCCGGGAGTCCGGAGAGCACCACCTTCGCCTGCCACAGCGGATGTCCAAGGTGCAGGTAGATCATTCCGATGATCGCGACTCCGCGGGCGATGTCCAGCCCGAGAATGCGCTGCCGCTTCCCGGGCTCCCGCGCGGCGCTCTTAGAGGTAGGTGTGCTAACCACCCAGCTATCTCCTTTTTAGTTCTCAAATTCTCAAACAAACCGCACTGCGGCAGTCAGCGCGCAGGGTTCGCGCGCCGACCCGCTAAAGCGGAACGATTGTCTTTTTTAATCTCCAATCCTTGAGCCCCACTGCCCCGTCTTTGTGAGCCCCCTGTTAGTTCCTTCTAAGTTTCCGGCAACCTAGCCCTGACCAACCTGAAACCGTGCCGCTTTCCACGCCTTACGAGGCCCAATGTCCAAAATCTTCGAGTCATCAAAAGTAGCAAGTACGAAGCCTAAAACCACAAGCCTCTGACCTGCACAAACAGAATAGTTATATTCTAAGATATGGAATTTTGGACATCCCCACCCCGGAGCCCCCGCACCCGGCAACACAAAAACCCGCAGCCAGCGGGTTAACGCTAGCTACGGGGGAAATGGTGCGCCCGGAGGGATTCGAACCCCCAACCTTCTGATCCGTAGTCAGATGCTCTATCCGTTGAGCTACGGGCGCATTGCTAATACCAGAGTCGATATCTACTACCGCTTCCAGTATCACGTTTGTGCTGCAAGGTTGCCCTCGCAACGAAGATTTACTCTACACACCACGGACACAAAACAACAAATCCCCACCTCACCAGCAGGAATGTCGCATACTCAGTAGCCGACGGCACCGAGGAAATCGTGCGCCCGGAGGGATTCGAACCCCCAACCTTCTGATCCGTAGTCAGATGCTCTATCCGTTGAGCTACGGGCGCTTGGAAACTTCGACAAAGTGCGTACACGCCGGCACAATCCCAGCGGACCACCACAGGCGCACCACACGCCCCACAACACTGTCCGCAGCTGTTAGCCCCGGAACCTCACCACAAGTAACCGGGCAGCTTTATGGGCAGCTCATGCGCGTAACGCACTCTGTCGAAGTTGCGGAGGCGACAGGATTTGAACCTGCGGTCCCCTAAGGGACAACTCCTTAGCAGGGAGCCCCATTCGGCCGCTCTGGCACGCCTCCGTACGTCGTATTATGGCGTACCGTTTCCAGTTTCCACAATCTCGACCGGATTTAGCCTACACAACCTGCCCACCTTCCCCAAAATCCCGCACACTCCCCGATCCGCGGGCCCGTCTGCCCTAGCCACATCCCATCTGCCCTGCCACCGCACACTCCCCGATCCGCGGGCCCGTCTACCCCGCCAACTACACTGAGCAGTATGATTCGCCCCGACCTTTCGACCCTGCCCGCCTACATCCCCGGCTCGCTCCAGCCGGGCGCGCTGAAGTTGGCCTCCAACGAGTCTTCGCTGTCCCCGTTGCCTTCTGTAAGTGCAGTTATTAATGACGCCACCTCACACCTCAACCGCTACCCCGACATGGCTTCGGGCGCGCTGCGTGGGAAGCTCGCGCAGTGGTTGGGCGTGGACCTCGACAATGTGGCGGTGGGCAACGGCAGTTCCGCCATCTGCCAGCAGCTGGTGCAGGCCACATGCAAGGACGGCGATGAGGTTGTGTACGCCTGGCGGTCGTTCGAGGCATACCCGATCCTGTGCAAGATCGCCGGTGCGGTAGGGGTGGGTGTTCCGCTGAAGAGGGGGCGTCATGACCTAAAGGCAATGAGCGACGCGATCGGCGAGCGTACGCGCCTGGTTTTTGTGTGCAACCCGAACAATCCGACGGGCACGACGGTGAGCCGTGACGAGTTCCGCGAGTTCATGGCGCGTGTGCCGGAGGATGTGACGGTGGTGCTGGATGAGGCGTATGTGGAGTACAACCGGGATGCGGAGTCGCCGGTGGCGCTGGAGGAGCTGAAGCGCTATCCGAACTTGGCGGTGTGCCGGACGTTCTCGAAGGCGTATGGGCTGGCGGGTCTGCGGCTGGGCTATCTGGTCGGGCCGGAGGAGCTGGTGGAGGCCGTGAATAAGGTGGGGATTCCTTTCGGTGTGAATGCGTTGGCGCAGGCGGCGGGGGTCGCTAGTGTGGACGCGCAAGCCGAGCTGGCTGCGCGCGTGGATTCGACGGTCGTGGAGCGTGAGCGGGTGGAGACGTACCTAGCGGGGATCGCTGAAGATTTGGCTTCCGGCAGTGCGGGTGCAGATGGCGAGCCGTTGACGTATCCGTCGCAGACGAACTTCGTCTGGCTGAACGCGGGCGAGCGCGCTGAGGCGCTGGATGAGGCGCTGAAGCGCGAGGGCGTGGTGGCGCGGTGTTTCGCCGGTGAGGGCGTGCGCGTGACGGTGACGACGGCGGAGGAGACGGATGTGCTGCTCCGCGCGTTGGATCGTGCGTTGCCTGCCGCGGGGCTGGCTGGGGCTGGCGCTGAGTCGGCTGGCCCGCAGGCTGACTAGCGCCGTGCATCCGGAGGATCCGACGCGCATCCCTGCCGTGGTGGAGCGCCTGCGCGCGGCGTGGGAGGCTCAGCCTTCGGTGCCGTTTGCGCAATTGTGGGCGCAGTTGGAGTCGGTGGGGGTGGGCTTTAACGCCACTGATGCAGAGCTGGTGGAGGCCTGCGATGAGGTGTTGCGCCGCCATCCTTATTCTTTTGCGCCTGGTGGTGACGCCCCCTCGGCTTCAGCTGCGCCGCGCACTGTGGTGGTGGAGACGGCTGATCCGGGGCCATTGGTGACGCTGTCCGTGGAGCCAGGGGAGCCACTGGGGTGGGTGGTAGTGCGTGGCCGGCGAGCGGGGGCTCAGCCGGTGGTGTGGCGTTGTAGGAAGGTGCGGGCGTGCCGCGCTGGGGTGCCGTTGGTGGTGGAGGACGCGGAGGGTTTTGCGCACCGTTTAGGCGTGGTGGAGCGGCTGTCGGCTGCCGAGTTTTCGGTGGCTCCGGAGCACAATGAGGTGGCGCTGGAGGGGCTGCGGCGCGTGGAGTTGGGGGATCGAGTGTTTGTGGTGCGTTTCGCAGATGATTCGTGGGTGTTGGTGGGGCACGCTTTGTGGTGGTTCCAGGTGGGGCGCCGCGCGGTGGATGCGCGGAGGTTGAAGTGGGTGGAGTGTGTGTCTGGAATGCCAGGAGCCCCGCTCCTGGTGCGTACACCGGGAGCGGGGCTCGAGGAGTTAACGCTGGTCGCGGAGGTTTTCCGCGCCAGCTAGGCGGGGGTAGCTAGCCCTGGCGGGCTAGCTTTGGGGGCTAACTCTGTGAGGTTAGCTCTGGCGGCGGCGCAGTGCCATCAGGGCACCACCCAGAGCCAGGGCGATCACAGACGCACCCAGCGTGATAGCCAGACCGGACACACCGGTCACAGCCAGGCTGCCGCCACGGGAACCAGCCTCGGTGCTCTGAGAAGTAGCACCAGTGCTGCCCTTGCCAGCACTCTGGTTGCCAGCGGCACCGTTGTCAGCGCCCTTACCGGCACCCTGGTCGCCAGCCTGGTCGCCAGCGTTGCCCTTGCCCGGCTTCTCAGCACCCGGCTTGGACTCGCCCTTGCCCGGCTTCTCAGCACCCGGCTTGGACTCGCCCTTGCCCGGCTTCTCAGCACCCGGCTTGGACTCGCCCTTGCCCGGCTTGCCCGGCTTAGCCTCACCCGGCTTAGCCTCACCCGGCTTACCCGGAGCAGAGGAACCAGCACCATCACCGTGGTTACCCAGCAGAGCACCAATCAAACCGGAGCCAACAATCGTGCCACCAATGATGGCACCGATCTTGTTCGGATCGTTCAGAGAACCGGACGAGCCAACCGGCTGGTCATCCTCACCTGGCTTAGAGTTCGGGTCGTTCGGGTTGGTCGGCGCGTCCTTGCCGTCCTTGTCCTTGTTGTTGACCTCGACACCATCGTTGGAGCCGTCACCATCGGTATCAGCCTTGGTCGGGTCAGTCGGCTTGCCGTCGAACTTGTTGCCCTCACCAGAGACCTCGTCACCATCATTGATGCCGTCGCCATCGGTATCAGCCTTATTCGGATCAGTACCGAGCTCCTTCTCCTTATCGTCGGTCAGACCGTCACCGTCAGTGTCCTTCTGGTCGTCTGCGCCCGGCTTAGAGTTCGGGTCGTTCGGGTTGGTCGGCGCGTCCTTGCCGTCCTTGTCCTTGTTGTTGACCTCGACACCATCGTTGGAGCCGTCACCATCGGTATCAGCCTTGGTCGGGTCAGTCGGCTTGC
>NZ_JBRBCA010000016.1:0-39251 GCF_053479475.1 Corynebacterium sp. 22-2729 | reverse complement strand
GGTACGTCGATCCATGAGGTCACGCGCGCGATCCAGCTGTATGACTTCAACGCCGGTGCCGATGGCGATGATGCAGGTGATGCATCGGAGCCTGCGTCGGAAGCTACGCCGGAGGATGGCACCGGCGACGCTACTCACGGCGCTGAGTAACTGCGGGTGCTGTGATGACTGGTGGCACAGAAGAGCTGTTTCCCGTTGAACGCAGTGTTCGCACACCTGCGTCACGTCGTGCGGTGCTGACACGGCCAGTTATCACTGAGTCCACGCGCGAGCGGTTTTGGAGCCGGGTAGTGAAGACCGATACGTGTTGGTTGTGGACCGGCGCGATCTCGTCGCCGGATGGCTACGGGCGCATGGCGATCCATCACGATGGTCGCCAGCGCTCGGTGGCGACGCACCGGCTGGCACTGTGGATGGCGGATTCGGAACTGGGCACGGAGTTCGTCGCTGAGCATCATTGCAACGAACCACTGTGCGTGCGCGTGGATCACGCGCACGTGCACGTGTCGAACCAATCAGACAACCTGCGGTACGCCGTGCAGTGTGGCCGCGCCAGCGGGCCACGACCTACCGTGAATTCCGCGCAGCGCGTCGCACGGTCTCGGGCTGTGCGTGACGTGGCGCGAACCGGGTTTACCCGTGAGCGCTACGACGCGGTGCTACGCCGGTTTGCTGCGCATGCTCAACAGGTCGACCAGTTGAGTCTGTTCGACCTGACAGGCGAGCTGTAGCTCGTTGGTTCAGTATGCAGCCGGGGGCGTTGGCGGTGCCGTGGTCGGCTGCGGAGCGTGTGGGCTATCTGTGACGGCTGGCGGGTCTGATACATCGTCTACATCGTCGGCGAACTGTTCGGCGAAGATGCCGAACAGGTAGCCGAACACTAAGAGTCCGAACCAGCCGATAGACCAACACAACACAGCAAAGAAGGCACGGACACATTTGGCGACAATGCTTTCATTCGAGGCGGCGACCGCTAGGACGATCAGTACGGTGACGATGATCCACAGCGTGTTCCAAAACGAACTGTTGGTGAGAAACGACTTGTTCGCTTCGGCCAGGATGATCGGCACGTCGGTGTGGCTAGTCATGCTTCCCCCTGTCGTTGTCGGTACCGGATGGGCAGGAAGTAGTGACCGTTGTCGGTGTACTCCTTCCGGGTCGGGTCGATCTCTAGTCCGGCTGCGCGTAGCAACGCGCGGTAGCCGCGCCGTTTGGCGGGTTGCTCGTCCCGGTTGTCGATGCGCAACCGGGCGACCGCCATCGTCGCGTCACCAAGTTGCCGGTGCAGCTCGATACTGGTGGGTTGGCGCTTACGATCCATGCGTGCCCAGTGAACGGTAGGCCGGAAAGAGACGCGCGTGTCGGCAAGAGTGCGTATAAGTTCGGGGTCGGCGACTGGCTCGTTGTCGAGCCAGTCGCGTCCCTTGTTCAGCTCCTCGGCAAGGTGCTGGGCGTAGTGATTGATCGCGGCGGTGACGAATGCGCCCTTGTCTACCAAGGCGACGGTCTGTTGAAGGCCGGCGCGCGCGGCGTTCATGCGTCGGTTGGCTTCCTCGCTGATCCGTAACTGAACCAGCACGCTTGCCTCGGCGGTCATTAGTTAGTCTCCTAGTCCAGCGTCGGTGGTTTTGCTGATGGTGTTGTTGATGTCCGGCATGGTGGTGCCGTCGGTGATCCCGGTTCCCACTCGTGGTGTGGCGTTGGGTGCAGACATAACTTCATAGCCCGGTGGCGGGGTTGTCACTGTGATGTGTTGATCGTGAAACGACTGTCCGGGGTGTTCGACGCGGAACTGGGTCATTTGGTGGAATAGCTCGGCGGACGTGGCGTTGTCACGGATGCCTTGGGTCTTTTGGAGCGTTCCGCCCACGCCTTCGTCGATTGTCGTTACGCCGGGGCGTAACGCATCGGCGAGAAAGCGTGAGTCGGTAGTGGCTGCTGCAATGTAGCGGGCAGCGTGGACCTCGTTGGCATTGACTACTGTCCAGTCAATTGACCAGCCAGCGTCGCGCATCATTTGGTCGAAAAAGTACCGTTGCGTGCGCGAGTTGCCGTCGCGGAAGGGGTGGACGATGGTGAGTTCACCCCAGTGGTCGGCCACCGTGGCTATCGCCTCGTCCATGTTGGTGCGTGACGGCGGGTTTTTGTCAATGTTTTTCATCACGGTGGCCAGCATGTCCGGGACGTATGCTGCGCGACACATCGGCATCCCCATTGCGCCGACTTCCTCGGTACGGAGGTCCCCACCCCACGGATATATGTCCTGAAGTAGGTAGCGGTGAACCTCAGACAGGTCATCGGCGGTGAAGCTGGTCAATGGTGCCCCATCTTCCAGCTCAGCCAACCGGCGCGTTGCAAACTCTGCCGCGGCCTCTTCGAGTTCACCTGCATCAGTGATGTCAAAACTATTGACTGGCGCTTGGGTGCTCTTGTGTGCCATTACCGTGTGCCTTTCGCCTTGGCAATACGTTGGCGGAGGACTTCGGCGCGTTCGCTGTTGCCGTAGCCGCGTCGTTCCATCACTTCCAGTACAGCTTCGTCACCGGTGATTTCTCCTCGGAAGATACGCCGGACATCCTCTTCATCTCGGGTTGTCATGGTGTATCCAGCCATCGTCATGGAGGCGCGGACGGCAGCAGCCTTCTGATCTTCGGTGCGGTTGTCGGTAGTCATAGTCTTTACTCCTCTAGGTCGGTGATGGTGGGGTTGTTCAGCGCGTCTGCGAGTCCTTTTCGACGCTTCCACGCTTCACGTTGCTCGGTGCCTTTTTGCACCATGATCGCAAATAGGTCTTGCTCAGGTGCTTCTCGGGCAGCCTGGGCAAGGGCGGTGGTCATGTGGGTGTACTGGCGACGGTAGGACTCTGCGAGTACTTGGTCGGCGTAGAACGCCGCTTGGACAGGCAGTGCTTGCAAGCTCAGGATCGCCACAAGTAGTGGCTCGTGGTGGCCGTCCGGCCAGCCTCGGTGGTCGCGGTGCGCGTCGATGCGTCCTGCGAGCGCGGCGGGCGTTATCAGCTTTCCCTCCTCGGTTTGGCGCTGCATCAGCTCGAACAGTCGCCCGTGTGCGGGGCGGCGGAAGTCGTGTGGGCTGAGGTAGTTCAGGATGGTTGCCATGTCCCCGGTTGCTGGGCCTTCCACCCACATCAAAGAGCACAGCAGCAGTGCTTCTGGATCTAGTCGTGCTTCGTAGTCGGCAATGTGGTCACCGGCAGCGCGACTGTCGATCTGCTCGACTGGCGCGATGTTGGGTTGGGCGGTCATGGCTCGTCTCCCTTGTGATGTGGTGGTTAGGCAGTGAGTCGGTCGTACCGGAAGCCGGAGAAGGTTTCCCCGTTGTCATCGACCACGACAGGCAGCTCGGTGAATCCCTGCTCACGCAGTTCCTCGGCGTGGTCAGCCGCGTCCAGCAGCACGTAGTCCTTGTTCTGGCGATCCAGCACCTTGACGGTGCGCTTGCAGGCAGTGCATCCAGGGCGAGAGTAAATGGTGTACATGGTGATGTCCTTCCGTGGTGTTGTACTTACTATTCTACACCCGTAGGCAATACGGCGCAATGCTTGCGGGGTAAAGAAAAGGTAAATTTTTACTTGTCTACCTGGGGTATTGGGAATCAACGACAGCGTTAGGGGCTGCATATCGGTGACCGGCTACCCCGGCCTCCCTCCTCCTCGTTTTTTGCCCGAGAAGGCACGAAGTGCCGATTAGTGAGCCTGACCGGAGTGCAAGCCCTGGAACCGCCAGGAAGAGAAAAGTTTTCCCGCGAAATAAGCGAGCGGAACGCGAGCGCGTGGGAAAAGTTTTCGGAAGGAATGGCGGCGACCCGAAGGGGAGCAGGGCTTGCGCGCAGGGAAGCGAACGTACAATCGCCGTAGGCTTCTCGGGCAAAAAACGAGGTCACACCGCGCGAAGCGCGGAGTGACCCACAGCATCAGCCGATAGGCTGATTCCGCTTGTGCCCGCTCGCCGGAACGGCGTATAGGGCACGATGCTTTTACGAGCAGTGGCGGGGTTGGGAGCCGACAAGCGGCCTGCTATCACAAGCAGGCCGTGCAGGCGGAGCACAACCCCGCCACTTCCTTTTCTCATGTGCCCGTTTAACCATCCCACCCCTTGTTTCAAGGGGTGGGATGCGGGCACGTCAAAACAAGCAGGTGAGGTGTTGTGGACTGTCAAGCGATCTGCTATCACCAAGCAGACCGCGCAGCACAAGCCACAACACCCCACCTTCCGAGTGCAACGGTGAGGCTATTGCTTACCGTTTCGGAAACTGTAGACGAAAACCTGGCTCTATGACCGTGACTTTCGCATCACCGATCTGGCACTGCCCTTCTACGGCCAGGTCGACTAAGTGCCCGTATCGGGACAGTGTGGCCTCGTAGATTTCGTGCGCTTCAAGGTCATCCACCATCGTAGGTAGCCCCTGGTGACCGTTGAGCCGCAGAGTGGATGTGATGTGATGTCTCGCGTCACTGAGTCCAGTGTTAAGTTCTTGGTCTAAACGCTGGACGATAGCGTCAAGGGCAATCATTTCTTTTCGTCTCCCGTTCTTCTTGGTCGGTAGTTGTCTTTCATGGCTCGCAGGACCGTTGCTCTACTCACCTTGAATCGTCGGGCGACTTCCGCTTTCGGGACTCCCAACTCCACCAGTTCGCGCACTCGTACTACTTCATCTTCGCTTAAAACTCCGGGGCGAGCGCTGTAGACTCCGCGTTCTTTGGCGCGGGCGATTCCTTCGGCCTGTCGTTCACGGATGATGGCGCGTTCAAATTCTGCGACTGTCCCGAGCAGGCCGAGCATGAGTTTGGCGATGGGTGTTGAGTGCAGTGAGTAGATCTGTCCTTCTTTGAGGAAGCGTACCGATACCCCGCGAGTGGTCAATTCATCGACGATGGCGTGTAGGTCGGCAACCGAGCGGGCTAAACGGTCCATTGATACGACGATTAGCTGGTCGCCGGAGCGCACATACCGCAATGCTTCTTCCAATTTCGGGCGTTTCCGAGTGGAGCCGGTCATGCGGTCTTCATACAGCGCGTAAACCCCTTCCTTGCGGAGCAGTTCTTTTTGCCGGGCAAGGTTCTGATCTTTAGAGCTGACGCGCGCGTAGCCAACTTTCTGCCCGTAGACTGCATCAGGCTGTTCAAATAGGTCTAGAGGTAAGCACGGTTCTGTTTCAGAAGCCATAAACCCACCCTAATGGAACACTCAATGTGCTGCCGACCAAGCGTGCAAAAGGGTATACCCAAATGAACACCCCACACTAGATACCGTGCACCGTATTACTGCCAGCGGTATTACGGGGCGCGGTAATACGGGTAGTGGTAATACCTTGCGCGGTGTTGCGGTGGTAGGTAATATAGATAGCGGTAATACCGCCCGCCGTAATACCGCTCAGGGTAAAGCGGCACGCAGTATTACCAGTAGCGGTACTACTACCGATTCACGCAAGGAGACAGTATGAAAATCGCTATCGCTCAGACGAAGGGCGGCTGTGGCAAGACCACCACCGCTGCCTATCTAGCGCTCGCCGCAGCTCAGCGGGGTTACCGTGTGGAAGCCTGGGATGCCGACAGTCAGGGTTCCCTGTCTGATTGGAGCATGGCGGCAGACGAAGTGGGGGAGACGTTGCCGTTTCAGGTGCTCCCAGCGAACGCAGCAACAATCAGAAAACCATCGCATGCAGACTTCGTGTTCATTGATACCCCCCCTGGCGATCCAGCCGTTATTCAAGCAGCCATCGACGCTTCCGATCTCGTGATTGTTCCCACTAACGCAGCGCCGATGGATGTACAGCGAGTATGGCAGACACTGGAAGCAAGCGATCATAAGCGAACAGCGGTCCTTGTCGTGGCAGCAGAGCTGAACACAACGTTGCTGCGCGACACGATTGACGCTCTTAGCAGTGAGGGCGTGTTCGTATGCAAGTCGGTGATCCCTAAACGCCAGCAGATCAGGAAGGCGTTTGGTTCACGACCGGAAAAGCTGCACGGCTACGATGATGTACTCAGCGAACTTTTGGAGGCTACCAATGACTGATAACTCGAAGCGCAATCTCCGCCCTCGTCAGAAAAGCGGAACACCAACCAAGACAGTTGGGGAGACGTTTCGCGCGGAAACAACGGCCCCCAAGGTAGAGCGCACGAAAACCTCGCTGGCACTCAACCAAGAAAAGTACGACCAGCTACGCATCTACTCGGTAACACAGCGAGTTCCGCTCCGCGACATTTTCGATGAAGCGATGGATCTGTACCTGGCTAGGTATGTGCATGAAACCGCGCACGGTAATACCGCCCACGGTAAGACGGACGGCGGTAATACCACGGACGGGAGGGCGGTAGACGATACGCCCACTGAGACGGCCTAAGTCCTGTACAGTCGAGACAGTCAGTGAGGCAGCTTCGCTGATGCGGTAGGAACACCCCGTTACGGCGGGGCTATGCCGATGTGTTTAGAAGTGAGAAGAACGCTCCGGGCCACGATGATCTTTCCTATGGATCGCTGTGGCCCGGAGTGTTTTGTCTTGCGCACTACGTGGTTTTCCCCTGTATACTGAGTGGTGTCAGCGCCCCTGTGTCGCTGAAAAGAAGGAAACCCCCGCAGTGTCGTTACCACTACGAGGGTTTCGGGAGGCTTATCCTCCCAAGATCGAGATTGCCACGTCGATCAACTTAATGATCTTCGTGACTAACTCGATTACCGCAGAAGCGCAATTAAGGCTCCTGGTCACGATCCCACTTTTAGTTCTTGGGTCGTGGCCGGGAGTTTTTTCGTCACTCCTGCGGGGTGCACATCTGTTAAACATGACGTACCTCCTTCGCGATGTGCGCGGCCCACACGTCATACAAAATGGCGTGTGCACCGCCGCGACGCGGCAGAAGCACACGCCATCGACGAGGGAGTCATCGTTACCGCCATCAGGCGGCAGCGACAAACCGCTTATCATCGTATCGCGTACTACCCGGTTTTCTTAGGGATGGTGCCGCTACGGTTGGTGGCATGGATTTTCTTCACCGTGTTCGTGCTGCACTCTTCGATTCCGGCGAGCCAGCGTTCGCCGTCGTGGATACGGAGACAACCGGCCTGGGTAAAACAGCTCGCATCGTTGAGTTGGGTGTCGTGGTGCTGAACTCGCAGTTTGAGGAAGTCTCACGCTGGGGCACACTAGTGAACCCGGAGTGCAGGATTCCCAACTCGAAGATTCACGGCATTACTACCGATATGGTGCGTGATGCACCAACGTTCCGGCAGGTCTGTGAGGAGCTTTTTAACGTGCTTAATGGCCGGATTCTGCTGGCGCATAACGCAAACTTTGACGCGGGCATGCTGGTCAATGAATGTAATCGGCTTGCTGGGGACGAGGAGTTTTTCTTCCCCTTCGTAGACACCATTGCGTTAGCTAAGCAGCTAACGACGGGGCCGTATCGGCTTGAAGCGTTAGCGAAGAAGTGTGGGGTGCATAACCCAAATGCGCACGCGGCGGTGGATGATGCGGCGACCACGGCGGCGGTGATGCGCGCACTGATGGGTAGGAAGGTTGGTGAAGCGTCTCGGCGGCTACGTGACGGTGGAGTACCGTTTCGCAGACCCGATACGCGCCAGTGGGGGCTTAGCTACGCTCCGACGGCCCCTCGGTAGCCTCCGACGAAGTTTCGGGTGTGTCGCCGGTGCGCCAGACCTGAATCTTCGGGCGGTGGTCGATGGGCGCGTCCGCGTTGCCGGCGGTGTGCGGGGCAATGAAAATCGGTTTACGGAACGCACGGTTTCTGCCCCATGCTTGCTGTCGCCAGTGCCCGCGTACCCACCAGCGTGACGTTGCTTTCCTGCCCGTGCCACGCGCTGACCGAGCTGGGGGAGGGGAGGATAGCTTGCGTACCGATACGCGCACGGGGGTTTTCACGGTGCGTCCGCCGCGTTGTTGGCGAACATTCATTGTCACGGGTTCTTCGGTGACCATTTTCGGCTGAGACATCAGTAGCCATATTGAGCCGACAAGTGCTTGCATGCTCGTCGCGGCCTTGTTGAACGCTTCGTCATCGGAGGTCGCGGCAGCGTGCAACACGACGCTTGTATCGTCGATGATGTCGTGCATCGACAGGGAGATAACTAGCAGCTCTTCGAGATCAAGACTGGTGCGTATGGGGGACCGGATTTCGGTGGGAACATCCGGGTGCCATGCCCATGCGGTGATGCGCACGGTGGAGCCGGTCACGCGCCAGCCGATAGCTCGGACGGGTACGGGGCGTACCTCGTCGGCATACGCTGATTCGTAGGGCGCGGTGAGGATCGGCTTTTCAAAGGCAATGAGGCCACTAGGCCCTGGCGTGCAGGAGGCTGGTGTCCAGGTAGGCACATCAGCCCACATGTCCGACAGCATTGCACACATGTCGCTATCTAGCCACGACAGGGGCGGGTTTTCCAGGAAGGCCGCAGTTACGTTCATCTGCTCGTAGAGGCGGGGCGCGTCTGGCGTGGCTTGCTGTTGCCAGAACTCGGCAAGGGTTCGATAGCCCATACTGGCTCGTTCAACGATGAACGGAAGGTCATGGGGTGTCCAGGGCATAGTGTTTAGGCCTCGTCCCTGATCTGGTACACGCGGCTGCGTGTCATGCCAGTGATTCGGCAGATATCTACTACTCGTGCGCCTGCTGCGAGCGCTGCACGTACTGCTACCATGCGCTGCTGCTCTGCGGTCTGGAAGTCGCTGTGCGCCTGGTCGTAGGCGCGTGCTGCGTCCTCTAGGTCTGCGAGCTGCCGGTCACCGAGGTCACCTGCGCGCTGTGCTTCCCGGCAGGACTCCATAAGAAAGGCCGCGTCGTCGTCGCTGATCTCGTCAGGGTTGATGGTGTCGTCGGTTTCGTGGGCGATCTGGTCGATGTAGGTCTCTAGGGAGTCGCGGGCAGCATCATCTGTGATGTCTAGCGCGCTGGCGACCAGTCGAGTGAGAGTGTCTAGGTCGGTCATGATGGGTTCTCCTCTGTTTTACCGGTTATCCGATCTTGCTATAGCCTCGCCTGTGCTTGCAGGCGGAGGAGAATGTCACTCGCGGCGGATGCCACATAGGACTCCCAGCTCCCGCAATCGTCCAACTCCTCACCTACAAACGTGCGCCGTTTGCGATCCCAGATGATTTCGGTGCTGTGGCCGTTTTCATGGGAGACAACCAGGGTTAGCTGGTTACTATCGCTATCGCGTTCAAGCGATAGGCCGTAAAAGCCTTGGCCTTCAAGGCTGTGGTACAGCCCTTCGATTTGATCGTCAGACATATCGCACTCGTCTAGCCATGCGAGAATGTCCTTGTATAAGCCTTGGATTGCTTGCTCGATGTCGCGCGGTTCGCCGGCGTCTCCCTGGTCGGTAGCCCACCCAGTCGGCTCCTCTGTATCGTTGTCGGCGTAGGTAAGCCAGCAGTTCATTGTTTCCCCGTCGGCGCGAGTGATCTCGGCTGTCTCTGCGGATAGCGGCGGCACGTCACATGCCTCTAGTGCGGCGTGGTAGTCGAGAGTGCGAGCTACATCGTATGCGGTGACTTCATTGAGGCCGCAGTTTGCCAGTAGGTAGTTGAGTTCCTTGTTAGTGCTCATGATGTGTTCCTTGTATGGGTGTTGATTAGGTACCTTCAAAAGTTGTTTGATTTTGCCCCGCAGTGTGGCGGGGCAGGGGGTGGTTTAGAGGGCGTTGGCTTCGACGACTGCCCAGAAGTCCACATCCTCGTCGAGGTGGTAGCGGTAGCTGCTGCCCTCGCCGGTGGTGGTGAGTACTTCGTCGGCGATTGCGTCGATGTCGTGCTCGTCGGCGTATTCGCCGAGGGCGAGGGTGATCTCGTAGTGGATGGCATCGTCGCGGGTGGTGTAGAGGTTCATTTTGGGGTTCCTTTCGGCTTTTGGTCTTTCCTTTTTCCCTACACCTTGAGTATATATCAAGGCGATAGATACTGTCAAGCGGGTAGACAAATATCTTGTGAATTCGCCTTTTCGCTAGAGAGGCGGTTAGATGCTTCTTCTGCTCTTTTCGACGGCGTAGTACACACTGCGCCTAGATAGGCCGGTAATCGCCATTACGTCGCGGAGTGCGATGCCGTGGGCGATGGCGTTACGGATGGCGTGCATACGGTCGGCTTGGGCGGCTGCGAGTTCCGCTTCGGCACGCTTCACGCGGGCGGTGGTGTGTTCGAGCGCGCGGTGAGGATCGGGGTTCATAGCAGGTGTCCCTTCGGGTGGTGTTGTGCCCGATGCTAGTTGCCGAGAACAAGCAGTGTGCAATGGATTGCACACTGCTTGTGGCAACTGAGGGCTATTCACCCCACACGGAGTGTGTGTACGTACCTGTCGCTTTTTCTTCTCCGCTTTTTCGGTCTGTCGTAGGTGCGGTGATGGGTGCTCTCGGGGAACGTAATGAATCAACCGCAAGAGCTTCCTTGGCACCTGACTACAGTGAGTAAGAATTTTCTAGGCAAGCGGATCTTTGATCCGCGCGGCAGCACAACTGAGCGAAGCGAAGGCGGGAGTTCATCGGGAGCTAGTCGCTTATGGCACTAGAGCGATGGTGTACACCACCTGCCCTTAGTGCCATATCTGCATATTGTTATATGCGACCTGGGCTTTTAGGAGTAACCGCAGGTCAAACCCTGAGGATAACTTCAACACCGGTGAGACGTAAAAGGATGCGACCGCCAGCGGAGCAGCCAAAAGGGGGAGGCGCTCAACGCGGCAGTCGCAGGTGAAGGAGACTACGGGGATCACCCTCCTCACGATCAAAACCTACAACACCCCAACCACCTACGCCCGGTGTCCTAGGCAGAAAAGATCCGAAGCAGACAGCCGTCACCTTCAAGGTGTGTGAGGGGATAAGGGATTGACTGCCCCTAACGGGGCAGGGGAACCGTGTATTGCTTACGGCCTGACACATTTATTTCATCCCCCTCTTTCGTCCTCGCGGGAGGGAGATTCCGGCCTTCTTGAGCGCTCTACTCACCGTAGGACGCGACACACCGAACTCTTCCATGGCATCAGAGATCGATGGGTAAGAGCCTGTCTGGAGCATGGTGTCATCGAAGTAGTTAGCGATCCTTCTCGCGGTGACACGCCCCCCTGTTGCGCGCTGCAGGTTCGCCTTGGCGAGTTTTTCAGTCTCTGCTTTGGCGTAGTCGCTGTTGCGGTCGTTCCATCGTTCTGCAGCTTTCTGACCGCCTTTGCGCCCCATGGTGGCCAGCGCTTTGCGCTCGCGGGCTGTGGCGCTTCCAGCGCCTCCTACGGACGTTCCTGAACTACTAGAGCGTTTATTGCCGAGGACATAACCACGCACGCGACGAGCCATCGTCAAACGATCCCGCATGGGAGGCAGCTCTGGTTCGCGGTGATCGGCTCCAACAGCTTGGGCGACGTTGTAGGCGCGTTCGTATGCGTCGATGATCTTTGCATCCGTCATCCGCTCCCCTGCTTCGCGGAGACGGTGACCAGTGGCCAGTGCGTGGCGGAACGCTGTCTCGTCGCGGGCTGCACGCCCCTCGGTGATCCATAGGACTTTCACACCGTCGATACGGTCACCGTCCAAGGCTTCAGCGTTGGGCAAATCGTTTTCCAGCGAGGACAGAATGTCGCGGGCTTGCTGTGCTTGTTCACGGCGACTGCGCACAGCGTTAATCAACTCCCGTCCGCTAGAGAAGTTCTGTTTCGCTGGCGTTGAACGCTCTGGTACTGGTTGTCCAGTCAAAGTCCTCACCTCGTCGCGTAGATGGGCTAGCCGGTCGATCCTATGGTGCTGGACGTGCCACCGATACGCGGTGGGGTCATCCCCGTTGTAGAACGGCGACCGTGACAGCCGGTGGGCGAAGGCAGCGTCGCCACCGAGGTAGTCGCCCAGCATGGTGGTGACCAGCTTCATGAGGCGTATATTTGCCGAGTCCGCGCGACTGTCGGCGTAGACAGGGTCTATGAGCCAGATTAGTTGGCACTTGCCGTTGATCGGGTTCACGCCAATCCATGCTGGGCTGATGTTCCCCGCAGCCAGCAGCGAAAGCTTGTCGTAGACCTCAGAGTCAATATCTTCAACGTGTCCGCCGGAGTGTCCACGGCGGTCGATGTCGATCACAACAACGCTGGCGCGTTGCTTATGCGTCAAAACGACGTACTGGCACCGGCGCATTGCGTTGGTTTCTACCCGGTAGAGCTTCGGGACGGTGTTGCCGTCGGCATCTTTGATCCACGCGGTTTTAAAATCGCGCGTGACAGCGCCTTGCAGTGTTTTACGGCCTAAGTGGGCAAGAAGGTGCTGCCGGTCAGTCTCGCTGGCTCCAAACGAGCCGAGGACAGTACTACGCCCGCCGAGAGTGCTGGCAATCAGACGTGTAGCGTCCCACGTGGCTGTGGACATGGATGAAGGCACGGTGTGGGGTGTATCGGAAGTGGGCTAGCGGAGTTGTTTCCGCGATGGTCGCATGGTTACAGACGGGGCGCTCTTGTGAAGGGTTACGCCAGCCTTAGTGTCCGTGTCCACACCAACGTCAGGCCATAGGGCACGGATTGTTTCTAGGCACCTGTTGAACTCATTGCGGAAGTTAGCTCGCTGTTCCCAGGTTGTCAGTTCTTTGGGGGAGAACTGGTGTTCCATCTGCTTCCAGGAGAACGTGAAGCTAGGCCGGTTCTGATAATTGAGCCTGGCTTTTTTGACAGTGATCCACACATAGATGTCCATTGCCCGTGGCTTGCCCAGCTTGTGCAGGATGTCGAGATCAATAGGAATCGGAGCGTCAGCTATGAGCTGGAAGAACCTATCAGTGAGTTGGATAGTCGCTTGATCGGGATTGCCTGCGTCAAACCACGGCTCCCATTCGCCAGCGATGGGGTGGTTTACGCCCCGATGAATGTCCACGCGGTCTTTTTTGATACGGCTTTGCACGACAATGGAGGATGAAGCAAGGCGAACCAGCTGCTCGCGGATACGGGTGACAGTGCCACGTGATCCGCCTGTCCCGCGTGCAACAACACCTATGCGCCGGAAGAACTCGTTGAGAGACTCCCCGAGGGGAATCTGACGCGCTTCATCGCTATCCATAAGCCCTTGCTCGACTTGGTGCGCTCGCGCGACGGCAGTGGTGATGATGTAGGCCATGATTAGCCGAGGGTACTTACCGTAAGGCAACCCGTTGGGGGAGCTGATGATGACTTCTTTGCTGCCCTGCGTGATTGCGCGCCGGTACTCGTCGCTTTTGCGGTAGGGGAACAGTGCTTGGACGAAAATCCGGTTCGTGTAGTCGACGGTCTGGCCGTCATCGTCAGGTAGAGCAGGGATGTTGATAGTCATGGCCGTGGTTCTCCTTAATTCTTCTTCGGAGACTTTCCAACCAATGCTGCATTTTGCGCCCCAACGGGGTACACTCAACAACGAAGGCTGAAAAGCCCGTTTTCAACCCCCACTAGAGGTGGCCGCCTCTATGATGTGGGGGTTTTCCCTATCTGTAGGGAATGTGCGCGCCCCGGACTCGAACCAACGGGGAGTGTGCCTCTCGCGCGACCTGCGTTAGTTACAGGTGTGTAACTCGACGTTACCACAGGTTATAGCTGTGTGCAGTGTTTCACTATCGCTCAGTTAGCTCACTGCGTGAATCTCGCCAGTCGCTGACCATGACTGAACGTACTGACATGCTTCCGTGAGGATTTTCACGGTTGTCTCAATGTATCGCGGTGGGAGTTCTTGGTCGTTAATGTGCAGCGCCGGATTATCTATGGTGCCGGATTCCACGACGAAGCCGTTGACCTGCCAGACCTTCTCTCGCGGCACGGTAGTGGTGCGGGAGTAGCGCTGTGCGTGGTCAACCACGGCGAGAAGTGACCGCACTTCAGGAAGTGTAAAAAAGTCACCGCTGATCTGCACATAAGGAAGATCGCGGAATGTTGCCACACATGCCTCCTCCCATGCGATTTCAGGCTGGGTGGTGATGACCTCCAAGGCTACGGGGGCTTTCTTCGGCATCGTGCGTCCTTGCGTCAAATGATGATGGTAGACAAAGTGTGTGCCCGCCATGCTATAAAAGCCTGCGTCAGGATGCAGGGTATTTATTTAAGTATGTGGGCAGGTTAATAGGTTTCTCAGTTAGTCTGCGTAGGGTAGCCCCAGCCACTCTTGAGTGTGCTCGGGGAGCCTTTCGAGCGATTCCGCCCCGTAGATCCCTATGCGCCGGTTTACCCACGACCGCTTGATCGTGTCCAGTGAGACTCCGTACAGTTCGGCCAACTGCTCCATGAGGGGGACGGCGGGTGTGGAGATCGTGCGTTCTAGTCGACTAATAGCTGACGGTGACGCCCCTAGTTCGCGGGCAACGTCTTTGGTTTCCAGTCCGCACCGCTGCCGTAGCTCGGTGATGTCTGCCGTTTCCAGCGTCTTTCCCGCCAGATCAAGCACATCAACACCGAGGAGTTCGGCAAGTCGCTTTGCTCGCGGGGCTGATGGGGACCCAACGCCGGTAACCCATCGCCCTACGACTGCTTCAGTGACACCCATCATGACTGCGACATAGCCGCGAGTCATTCCGGCATCGTCGATGAGCTGGGAAAAGATTTGAGGATCGAAGTCCTCAATTCTTCCTTGCGGCATGCGGCGTCCTTGCTGGTCAGATGGGCTGATTACAGGCATAGTCTACAGCGTCCTTTCATGAATTTAAGTTGTGGGTGCGAAACACTGGCGGCATGTAGTGATTCTATTGTATAGTGCATAGCGAGTGGTTTTGAACAGATCGACTTTTGAGAGGACTCCATGAAGAAAAACACCCTGCGGGTAGCACTGATTACCGCCGCACTGAGCAGCGCTCCCGCTGTCGCACACGCCGCCCCGGCAGATGATGCGCAGCCAGGCACGGCCAACGTCAGCGAGAAGGCAACGGACAACACGGCTTCCCAGCCGGGTACGACTCCGGCTAACGATGACAAGCCCACCACCGCTGGTGATGCGGGTAAGACTTCTCCGGCCCCTGCGGTTCAGCCGGGAACGACGGGTACACCTGCTGCCGACAAGCCAGCGGGGGACTCGGCTTCCCAGCCGGGTACTGATTCTCAGGCCTCGGCTCCGGCAGGCAATGCGGGTAAGCCTAAGAAGGAAGAGTCCACCCCAGCTGCCCAGCCAACGCCCCCGGCAAGCGAGGCTTCCCAGCCGGGTACTACTACGCAGGCACCCACCCCGGCAAACAATGCGGGCGAGCCTAAGAAGAAGGACAACACCACCCCAGCCACCCAGCCGGGCGCTACTGCCCCGACCCCGGCTCCGGCGAAGAAGGAGTCCCCGAAGCCTGCTGAAAAGCAGACTGAGCCTGCTACGACTCCGGCTCCGGCGACCACCACCGATACCACCGATGACAGTGACGCTGCCAGTGAGGCCACCTACACGCCGGTTGTTGCTACAAACGAGACTGCCGTTACTCCGGCCAAGCACACGTCCACCCCGAAGGCTCCGCGCCCGGCCAAGCAGCACACCACTCCGGCTCCGGCGAAGAAGGAGTCCCCGAAGCCTGCTGAAAAGCAGACTGAGCCTGCTACGACTCCGGCTCCGGCGACCACGACCGACGCGGCGGGCAAGGGTGACACCACCCCGGCACAGCCAGACACCACTAAGCCACAGGCACCCGCCCCGGCCCCGGCCCCGAAGAACAACACCGAAGTGCTGTCCCAAGCAGCCGTGAAGGTCTCGGTAGGTGGTAACAGCGTGCAGGTTAATAACATCACCGTGCCGAACCAGACCGTGACGAATGCTTCCGCCACGGTCGGCACCACGACCGTGACTGCCCCGACCGTATCGTTCGGCACCTACAACAACGGGGTGGCTGAAATCGGTATCGGCGAGCAGGCTCCGGCCCCGGTCACTCTCGACCCGGCAAGCCGCGTGGTTGCTGATGCTGCGCAGAACGCCGGGGAGCAGCTACGCGACGTACTGCCCCCGCTGCCGCCGCAGGGCGATTACCGCCTGGGTGATGACACCACCGGCGCACACGTGGCCTGGAAGCACAAGTAGCACCAAGGAGGAACAACCACCATGACTGACTGGCTGGCATCCGACAACTCCGACAACACCGCTGATCTGCCCTCGGCAGACAACCCCACCGGCCCGCGCCCCCTGCGGGCCGTGGACACCGACACGTCGGCCTCGCAGTCGGGCACGGACTGGCTGGCTGACTCGATGAACGAGCCAACCGGCGACCCGGAACCCGACCTGGTAGACGAGTTTGAGGATGACAGTCACGTCGAACCGTCCCGCCCGCTACTAGAGCAAGTCTCCCCACGCACCCGGTTGACCCTGATTGTGGGAGGTGCAGTCGTAGCCATCGCCGTGATTGGCTCGGCCATCGCTTTTTCGACCAGCCTGCTGTCCTCGGATGCCCCGCCAGCCGTAGCAGCACCAGAAGAAAGCGCAGATACCCAGGACGCCACCGGCGATAGTAAAGCCGCCGACGAGCAAACTGTCGAGCAGGCTCCTGCTGCGAAGCTGAAAGAAGTGGAAACCGTTTACGGCACGTGTGACACCTCGGATGCGACCGAAGTAGAGCCGAACGGTGAGTCGCTGCGCAATGCAATTGCCCGGTTCCAGAAGGCATATTTCGCTAAAGACCCCGCCAGCGTGAAGGCCTCCCTGGATGACTCGTCCTCGATGAATAAGACCGATTGGAAGAAAACCCTCGACGAGATGGGGGAGACCGGCGAGTTCTGTGTGCGGATGCACCCCGGCAAAGACAGTGAGGTGGACGTAGACCTCGATGCGACCGTCAATGGCGAGCGCCAGGTCTACCGCCAGACCGTCACCGGACAGCACACGCTCAATGGTGACTGGAAAATCCTCGACATTAAAACCCGCAAGTAAAACACCACCACGTGAAAGTTGAAGGCCATGAGGAAGAAAGTTCTCGCAGCAACACTGGCTACCATCGCCACCACATCACTTGTCACTGCCCCGGTTGCTGGCGCTGCCGAGACCGGTGAAGCCGGGAAGTGCCCCGCCGTGCACGCCGTACTCGTGCCCGGCACTAGTGAAACGACCGACTGGTCTGATCCGAACCAGGATAACCACGGTTACCTGTCAAACATGATGACCCCTGTGCTCAGTGCGGTGAATAAGGGCTTTACCGGGGATAAAGGCGCAGGCTTTTCCGACGTTCTGTCCGACGGCAAAGCCGCTACCACTAATGCCGGCACTGAGACTAACGGCACGGATGTGCCGAAGCTGTCGCGCACCTACGTGCCGTATCACGCGACCGCTGGCGGAGCGTGGGCAGGCATGGGGGTTACCCCAGGGAAGCCGAAGAACTTTGGCGATACCACCAGCTATGAAGAGTCAGTCAAGGGTGGAGTCAATGAGGCAGAAAAGGTCATTGAGGCCGTCGCCGAGAAGTGCCCGGGCACGAAGATTGACCTGATTGGCTACTCGCAGGGTGCGGAAGTCGCCAGCGCGGTGAGCCGTCGCATCGGGGCGGGTAAGACCAGCATTGACCCGGAGAAAATCGCCGGTGTGATGCTGTTTTCTGACCCCACCCGCGCAGGTAAAACGCCCGCCATCGCCAGCGGAGCCGATAGTATGAGCAGCCCGGCTGGCACCGATGGGTCGGCGGCATCTCAGGTGTTGTCGAATATGTCGAAGATTTCCACGCCAACTGCCGGGGGTATCTCGACAGATAAGACCAACGTCGATAATTTTGGCGACCTCGAAGATCGCGTCGTGAGCTGGTGCTTGCCCGGCGATTACGTCTGTGGTCTGCCCGCCGATTCTGAACTCACCCGCAAGTTGGTGGGGCTGGTGTCTAAGATCAACCTCGCCGATCCAGTTGAGGCGCTACAGTTGCTCGGTGAATCGCTGAATCAGGCTACGCAGACCACGAACTTTAACGATGTGGCGAACCTGGATTATGGCCAGGACGGGTTTAGCGCTGCGGGTCTGACCGATCAAGCCAACCCGGAGACCTCAGTGCTTGCAGAACGCGCTCGTACTACGGCGCGTGATGCCTTCCCGGAGGTATCCAACCCGTCGGCTACGGATACTGCGGCGACTTCCACGACCGAGAGCGGCACAAGCGCCACATCTACCGATACGCCCGATGCGCAGCAGACCCTTACCCAAGAGTCCTCGACGGCCACGGCAACCGGCACCGAGACGGGTGCAGCTGACGGTGAGGTTATGTTCCCCACGACAGGCGACAGGGATGGGGTGACTACCCCAAGTGCTTCGGGAGCTGAGTTGCCTAGCGAGATTAACCGCACCAACGGTGGGGTAGATGCTGCCGCTGACGAACCAGCTGCCCAGCCGGAAGCCCCCGTGACCCCGGAGAGCGCACCCCCCGGACAAACAGGCCAGCCCATGAGTCCAGACGAGTTCTTCAACGCGCTTGTGCCACTGACCGCCCGTTTGGGTGGCATGGCGCTGGGCACGGGCATTACGTGGGTACGTGACAGCCTGACCCCGGAAAACATCGGCCAGATCGCCCTGGCAGGTGTCACGGGTGGCCCGCAGGCTGCCGCGACGATGGCCTCGGCGAAGTTTTCTGAGGCTGGAATGGCTCTGCTGAACCCGGCGAATATCGCCGGGAAGTCCCGTGAAGCACTCCAAGCCGTCAAGGACTCGGGCTTTACCGTGCCGGAGACGATGGAACTGGCCGTGGAAATGTCCAGCTGGCTGTCCACCGACGAGCACGTCCAATACGGCAAACGCCCCCTGATGGCCGATGGGCGCACCGCTGAGGAAGCTACCCAGCAGTGGCTCACCGCCACTGTCAGCGATGCCAGCGGAGCAGATGACGTGCTCGACGCGGATCTGGCACCCGGAGCCGGGCAAGGCATGGACACAGTAAAGGATCTGATGGACGCATCCGGCCCCGTCTTGGAGGACACGGCCTTTGATGTCAATAAGGCCAACGACGCGCTGGATGCGCTGACGGAAGGAAAGTAACACCATGACCGCCCCCGAACCGGCACTGACGAAGGTCAAGCCTGTAGAAGCTGCACACCTGCTGGATGTGGCAGACACACCTCTGGCCGTGGAAGGCCGTCCCAGCTGTTGGCTGGTCGGCACCCACGGCGGAGCCGGGGTGACCACGCTGGCTCGCACGTTCGCGCCGTTCGCGGAGGCCGGCCAGGTAATCCCCGCAGCTAACGACCCGGCCACGGTCGTGCTGGTCGCAGCAACCCACTTGGAGGGACTATGCAGTGTCCACCGCGCGATCACCCAGTTTCGAGCGAATCAGGCCGGTGAAGCTCAACTCCTCGGCGTGATTCTGGTCGATACGGCACCACCAGTAAAAAACCGCAAGCTGGCGAAAACGCTGTCCTCCAAGCGCAGTGTGATCGAAGGGGCTACGAACGTATGGACCATTCCATACATCCCGGAGTGGCGTGCGATGGAAACCAGCGCGCTGCCGGAATGGTCGCCCCACGACGAGCAGGAAGCCGAGGGTAAGAAGAAGCGGACGAAGGTCGATGCCACGGCAGCCGTTCCGCTTGCCGTGGCTGACGTTGGCAACGAAGTTCACACCGCAGCTGTGGCGCATTTCCGCCAGCTGCACCCCTAGTCCGCACCATCTTTTTTCCGAAAGGATCATCATGCACACTATCTCCCCGTCTTACTGGACTACCCGCGCCATTGTTGAATACCAGGCACAAAACCCCGGCTCCGACCTGCAACCCACGGCTCCTCCCGGTGTCGGCCAAAAGGTCGATACATTTCTGAACTGGGCGTTCTACATCTGCATGGCTGCGGCGCTTGTTGGCGTGATGGTGATGTTGGCTGGCATTGTCATGGCGCGTCGAGATGGCCACTCGGATGAAGTCACCAGCAACGCGTTCCGTGTGGGTATTGGCACTGCCGCACTCGCCGGTGTCGGCGGATTGTTCAGCTGGCTTATGGGTAACAACGGCTAGTCATGACCACTACCGTCCTGGCTGAATGCAAGCCCAATGACATCGGTGACCAGCCTCCATCGCAAGTCGTAGGCATCCCCGAATGCTCGGACTTCCACGCTTTTATGACCCGCATCACCGAATGGACGATGTGGGGGTGCGCGGTCGTATGCCTGGCAGCACTGATGATAACGCTGGCGATGATCGTGGTGGACAAAAACCAGGGCGAGGCGGGTATCGCCGGAAGCGTACAGACCAAGCTATTGAAGTACACACTCGGTACAGCCATCGTATCTGGCGCTAGTGCGCTGGCCGGAGCACTAATCACCACCGTTTAAACGCAAGACATACCAACGAAGAAGAAGGACAAGCAGGCTATGAAGCGTACACGACTCGCCGCAGTTGCACTGCTGGCGACAGTGACACTTGCAGCCTGCGGAGACGAACAACCGGACGATTCCTCGGGCAACGGGGGAGCGACTGACCTCACGAGCGCACCAGCTGATGCGCAGTGGAGGTCGGTCAAGGGGATTAAAGTTCCGTTTTCGCAGGACTGTGGACCGGCAGTGAGTGCCGATGAAGTGAAAACTGGGTACAAGCAAACCCCGCAGTGCGGAGTTATTGCCGCGATCAATGGGCAAGTCGCACTGGCGACCACTGATGATGACCACTGGCCGGAGATGGCAAACAAGCTGCTGGCCCCTGGTGAGGGGAAGAACCAGTGGGTACAAGCGCGTGCGTCGCAGTCGATTAGGGGCACGGTGAAAAACCCGGCCCAGTTCGTCGGGTTCAAGATCACCGATTACAGCGAGGACTCCATGATGGTGCTACTCGCAGTGACGTGGCCGGACGGAAAGACCACGGCCCAGGCGACGCAGTTGGCGTGGCAGGGCGACGATTGGCGGCTTGTGCTGCCGTCGCAAGACAAGGCCCCTGATGCTGTCCAGCTCGACAATCTGGATGGTTTCACCGAGTTTCGAGCGGAAGGATAGTCCATGCGCGAAGAAAGAAAGATCAACCGAAATCTAATCATCGGTGCTGTCGTGGCCGTTGTAGTCATCGTCGGTCTCGTGGCGGGCGTGATGGCGCTAGGAAACAAGGAGGAGGATGAGTCAGCCGCGCCTAGTGAGGCAACCCCGCCAGCATCATCTGAGAATCCAACGGGTGATTCATCGGAGAACGTGCCAGGCGCTCTAGTTGGAAACACGCAAAGGACATGGCCGGACCCACAGGGCAAGTTTGACGATTCACCTCACGCCACCCCAGGTCAATACTCAATTGACCCGTGGATGAACAGGCCCGTATGGACACCACGCAACCACGACGGTGACCTACCCAAAGCCGACAAGCTTTCGTCCAAGCCGGGACGATGCTCGGAAGTCAAGGGGGGACTGAGCGGAAAAATCCAGCAACAGTACGTCAATGCTCGCTACCTTGCAGTTAGTGAGCGTTCCGGCCCCTCCGAGATGGACAAGGGCGTGCCGGGCAAGTATGCGCGAGACGCGGAAGGCGCTGTTCTCGCAGCGATCAACCAGGTGGGGTACGGGCTGTATGCCCAAGGCGACGGCGTAGGCGAAGAGATCGACAAGAAACTATGGCCTACCTCGAATTTTGTTCAGAAGGAACGGGAGTTTTACAAGCGGGGGGATGAAGATTCCTTCGCAAAGGTGCGTGCGCTGAGCATTCCAGCCCCAGCCGGATACCGCATTAAACAGTGCTCCAACGATGTCGTGGTGGTGGAAATTGCAATGGCAACGCTTCAACCTGAATACGATCCGGGGATGTTCAAGTACAGCGTGGGGCGCGTTCCGATGTATTGGCGAGACGGGGACTGGAAGGCAGATTTTTCGGGTAACGCAGACCTGAAACCGCAGCCGACCATGGTGAAGGACTTGGAGGGCTTCACGGAGGTTGAGTACACGTGATGTCGAACAATGTAGCAAAGAGCACTAAGAGAAAGGTTGGCCTCTTTAGCGCGCTGTTTGGTGTTGTCCTGGTCTTTTTGGCCAGCATGACGTTTGCTCCAACAGCAAAGGCACAAGATAACCCGGTGGGTCGAGCAGCCAATGGTGTTGCTGGGGTGTTAGGCGGTTTGCCCGGCATGTTGAACAACAAAGATAACGCCCAAGCGTTAGCTGAGTGTAACAGCAGGCAGAAGGACAAGTCAGCGGCACACCAGTTGGTTGACAAAGAGGGAGTTCCCGCACCCGAAGGCTGGGACTCGGATGAAAGTGTGCAAAAGCTCAAAGAGGAGCACCCGGAGCGTTTCCAAGAGATTCTGGATCACTACAACAACCAAGGCGGTTTGAGGGGGGCAGCAGGCAATGTTGCGGATTTGACGCAATGTACAGTGAGTAACCCCGTCGACACAGCAGGCAAAATTGCTAAAGATGAAACCTCTGAGTTTTGGGAAGATCCTCTTGGAAAAGCGGTTAAAGCGCTGATTGCGGGTAACACACAAGCTCTGGAAACCGCAATGACGTTCTGGACGGAATTCAGCCTGTCACCGGAAGAGACCACCAAGCAGTCCGGGGGTGTTCGCAACGTTGTCTGGACTATCGCAGGCAGTGCATTCATCATTTCCTTGGTTATCACGGGTGCCCGCATTGCCGCCTCGCGCAGGCAAGGACTAGCCGACGGCATGGAAGAGTTCGGGAAGTTCTACGGGTCGTACCTTGTCGCAGGCGTGATGGTGCCGTTGGCGGTTCCCATCGGACTGAGTGGCACCGATTTTCTTACAAAACAGATTTTGACCGGCCTGCCGGAGGGTAAAGGTTTGTCGGATCTGATCGAGCAGCTCAACTTCGGTGAGGGTGCCTTGGAACCGGCACTAGTGTTCATACTGGTTCTCTTTGCACTCGTCGGTTCCGTGACGCAGATGGTCGCGCTTGCTGCACGTGCGCTGATCCTCCCCATTGTCGTTGGCTTCCTGCCGATTGCTGCATCCTCGGCAGCAACCAACGCGGGCAAAACTTCACTGGGGTCAATGCTGTCGTGGATTTTCGCTGCCCTTGCGTTCAAGCCCATTGCGGCAATGACTTACGTGGTGGCGTTCTGGATCGCTGGTGGCGACTCTCTGCAAGGTAACGAGACCGTGGTTGCAATCACGAAGCTGCTTGTACTGGGCATGGCCGGGTTCTCCCCACTCATGGTGTTGAAGATCGTCTCGCCACTGCTTGCCAGCGCCAGCGGACCTAGTTCCGCCGCCGTTGGCGGAGCACTGGGCGGAGCGACGGGTGCTGCGGGTGGTGCTGTGCTCGGCGGCGCAGCTATCGCTAGTGGTAGCGCGTCTCGCGTTCTGGGCGGAGTCGCGTCCGCAGCCGGTGGCAAGTCTGGCGGTTCAGGCGGATCTGGCGGATCTGGTTCCGGGGGCGGAGGCCGACCGATGGGCGGATCGACAGGTGGCCCATCTGGCGGAGGCCCAGCAGGAGGAAGCCCAGCAGGAGGTGGCCCAGCAGGCGGTAGCCCGTCGGGTGGAGGCCCTGGTGGTGGGGCCGGCCCCAGCGGGGGCGCTGGTGCAACTGGTGGTGTCGGCGGGGCAAGTACCGGCACATCATCAGGCCAGCGTGAACCGGCCTACGCCGGAACCGGTGGATCGGCAGCACAAGCATCCACGTCCGCAGGCAGTGGCGCGGGGAGTCGTGCAGCACAAGCCGGAGGTGCTGCGCGTGCCGCCGTTGCCGGTACGGCAGGTGCTGCATCACGGGGTGCGGGCATGGTCGCCGGTGGCGCGCGCGTAGCTTCTCGCGCAGCCCGCCACAGCGGGCGAGCCATCAGCAGATCATCCAGCGCGCTCGGCCCGGTATTTGAAGATGCCGGTGGAGCGATCAGGAAGTAGGTGAGCAGACATGGAAAACAAGGAAGAACACAGGGTCTATACCCTCGGCACACGTCCAGCCCGCACGGGTGTGGCTGGACTGTCCATGAAGGCCACCTACGTCGGTATCGCGGCGTTCGCTATGGGCGTCTTGGCTCTCGCATCCCAGCAGTGGACGGTCGCGTTCATCATCATCGGTATTGCTGCGGTGTTCATCGCCGCCACCTCGATTTCCTGGGGTGGCCGGTCGGTTGCTGAGCGTATCCAGATGTCACTACAGATCGCTAAGCGCCGGTTTGACCGTACTGACATGTACGTTTCCGGCCCGGACTCGCCACTGCCGGGTGGCGCATTCCAGCAACCCGGCATGAGTGCCGTGACCGACCTGATCGAATCCGTTGATGCGGAAGGCCGCCCGTTCGGCGTGATCCTCGATGTACGCGGACGTAAAGCAACCGTTTGTCTGCGTGTGAACCTCTCCGGTGACGTGCCCCGCACACTGGAAGAACGCTACGAGGTCACCGACCGCTACGGCGGATGGCTCGCCAGCCTGTCACTGTCCAACGACATTGACAGTGCTGTCACTGTCGTGGCGACTCGTCCGGCCACCGGCTCGCTGATTCACCGTGAGGTGGAACACCTAGAGTCCCCGGAAGGCTCGCCCGTGGCAATTGAGGTGTGCCGACAAACCGCCGACATGCTCGGTCACAACGTGCCCGAGATCGAAACGCACACTGCGCTGACGTTCAACGTGAAAATGTCCAGCCCGTCGGATCGAGATTTTCTCAATCAGATCGTCTACCGGCTCCCGTCGATTTACCGTGGCCTGGCCTGGGCGGGCATGGATGCGGTACCCATGACCGCTGAACAGATCACTGCGCGTGCGCTGACGTTTAACTACCCGAATACGGAATCTGCTGTGGAGCACCTAGAGGTGACCGGAGGTACCCACGGTGTGCGCTGGGAAGATGCCGGACCATCGGTAGGGGTGGACATGGGCGATCACTACTTCCACGACGGCTGCCGGTCGGTGTCCTGGGAGATGCAGGACGCGCCTGCTGCCACTTTCGAGGAAGGCAACCTGCAACCACTGCTGCGCCCGCATCCGCGCATTGACCGTAAGCGCATTGTGCTGATCTATCGCCCGTATGAGGCATCAGAAGGCACAAAGCGCGTGGAAAAAGAGTGGATCGACGCACGAAACGAACTGACCGGCCAACGCGCCCGCGCGAAGGGGCGCTCGGAAATCCGTGAGGAACAGACCAATGCTGCTCGCCGGTCTCTCGCTCGTGGTGCGCAGCTGGGTCGGCACTCACTCATGGTCACTGCCACCGTCGGGTATGACGCAGACCTTAATGCTCTGGAAGCAGACATCACAGAGCTGGCGGGACAGTCGAATATCCGGTTGCAGCGGATGGTCGGCTGGCAGGATGCCGGTTTCGACATTTCACGTGGCCTCGGCCAACTGCCGTGGACAAAGGCCACCACACTATCGGCGATTCAGTAGCCACCAGGGACACAAGAGGAGACACAACCAATGTGGGGACGTAGGAAGAAAACGACACCCGACACACTGGCGGGTATTAAGGTCGGACGGCTGCATTCTGATGTGGACGTAAACCACTTCGACCTGGGGATTCTTGTCGATGAGGCAAGAGGACAGGCTACCGTCCAGTTTGCCGTAGAAGATCACACTGTGGTCGCTGAGGACCAGTGGCGACAGTGGGAGGCTCTGGCAGGCCAGATGCCACGGGTCATGGCGCTGTTCACGACTGATGTGGCCGGAGGGGCAACGCCACACCAGCCACGCGCCGGAGCGGTGTTCTACGCCGACAAGCGGTCTGACCGCAAAGACGTGGACGGTTTCATTGCGGATCTTTTGGTGCATGCCGCCCCGATGTTCAGTTACGCCGATGAAGTTGGCCTGGTATCCACCCCGCTGGATGCCGATGCGGTGCGTGCGGCACTCGCCCACGGCCTGCACTGCGCGGAGGCTACCTCGTGGGAGGAACTAACGACACAAGAGTATGAGGAAACGGACGCAACCCTCACTCTCGACCCGGAGGGTGTGGCTGCACAAGCCAGCGTGTTCACCACACCTGCCGACCATGAGGGTTTGACCAGCGAGATCGACGATATTCTCCACGAATGGGAAGGGGACGTGCGGCTTCGCCGTAGTCGTTTCTTCCGCCCGTTCGTGGTGGCCGATTCCGATGAAGAAGATGAACTCGCCGGTGGTGGTCGTCGGCATTGTCTCGTGACGGTGGAAGGGGGAGCAGACGGCGCGAGCGCGTTCGTCGATGCGCTCACTCCCGCCAGCCAAGTCAGCTTACGGCGTGCATGGTGCCGACAGCGCAGCCTGTTTATCGCCGGACTAGGCACCGGCGTGCTGGGCTTCCAGCGCGCCGTGACTGAGTTCAAGCGCCCGCAGCCGTTTGCCGCCTAACCGACTGAATCAAGGATTGAAACGATGAAATTGTTGACGAAAAGCAACGCTCAGCCCACTGCCCGCAACCAGCACGACGAGGCAGAACACAACGAGGCGATGGAGGATCTGCACCGTCGTATCCTCAGCGGTGAAACGTCCCGTCCGGCGTGGTTTACCGAGCAGTCACGCCAGTGGCGCAAGTGGAAGAAAGCTAATCCGGGCACGGCGCGGCGCATCGACCGGATGCTTCAGGTCGAACAGGGTGTCGCCCCGGTGGCCTACCAGCAGCAAAAGAGTAAAGACCGGCTGGGCTTTCGCGGGGCTGGGTCCGGTCGGGTCAGCGTCATTTCCGGTTTTCAGGAATGGCAGACCACGACTCAACTCATGCCCGGTTGGGGACCGAACTATGTTGATGCGCCTGCCCCGGCAGTGGGTATGCCTATCGGCCAGTCGATTCTGACGGGCAAGGAAGTCGGCTTCGATACGTTCTCCTGGTATCAGCAGGGACTTCTTGGCTCGAACCCGTCGGCGTTCATCATGAGTCTGCCGGGTCTAGGTAAATCGACCTTGACCCGCAAGATTCTCATGGGACATGCCGCGCAAGGCCAGATTCCGATCATTGCTGGGGACATTAAGGCCGAGTACGTCGGCCTGGTCACCGCACTGGGCGGGCAAGTCATCACCTTGGGTCACGGCCAGGGAACGATGAACCCGCTGGATGCAGGCGCATTGGGCGGGATCATCCCGAAGCTAGAGGAAGCGCTGAATGACCCGGAGGTCTCCGCAGAGCGCGCCAATCAATTGACTGAACTTATTGAGTCAGTCAAAGAGCAGGTGCATGGCCGTCAGGTCAATATGGTCTCCTCGCTGGTCTCACTAGCGCGTCAAGACAAAATCGCCGACTTCGAGATCATGGCGATCAGTGTGGCCCTGCGTGAGTTGATGACCTCCCCGGAGATACCGTTTGGTTGGGAGCAGCCACCCACAGTGCAGGACCTCATTGACCTGCTGGAATCAGGCAGTGACACGCTGAAAACGAACCTTCTGGCCGTGGGGGATGCGCGCCTGTACCGCGAGCGCATCACCCACCTGGTGTTGTCGCTGCGGTCCATTCTTGATGGGCCGGTGGGGCGCATCTTCGCAGGTCAGACCTCCACGCCGATTGACGTGACCTCCCCGGCAGTGTGCATCGACGTATCTGGCATTGATCGTGGCGATCAGGCCATGAAAGCAGCAGTGATTATGGCGTGCTGGTCGGCAGCGTTCGGCGCGATTGAGGCTGCGCACGTCATGCACGATGCCGGGCTGGATCGCCAGCGGCTTTACTGCGTGACGATGGACGAGCTGTGGCAAGTCCTGTCTAGCTCGCCGGGGATGGTGCAGCAGACTGACCGACTTTTGCGCCTCAATAGACAAGATGGTCTATCGACTTATCTTATCACTCATTCTGCCGCCGATCTGGAAGCGTTGCCGACAGAGCAGGATGTGAAAACCGCAATGGGCTTTATCGAGCGCGCCGGAGCGGTGATCGTCGGCGGCTTGCCGCGCGACGAGCTGCGCCGCATTAGTGGCGTGGTGGCGTTTAAGGATGCCGAAGCTGACATGATCGCATCGTGGTCGCGTGGTGCGAACCCGAAGCGTTCACGCACCGCAGAGGCTCCTACTCCGCCGGGTCGAGGGCATTTCATGATTAAGCCCGACAAGGCAGGCGTGGCCGGTATCCCGTTGCGGACGGTTATCACGCCGTTTGAAGAAGAGCACCAGTTGCACAACACGAACCTGCGTTTTGAAGAGCTGTTTGAAGCCCAGCGTGCCCGCTACGACCAGGAACACGGTGGTGTTGATGTTGATGATTCCGCACTCGTGACCAGCAAGGATAAGTGATATGACCGCTCCAAGAAAATATGACAAAGAGTTCCGCCAGCGGGCGGTTGACCGGTTTGTCGCTGTCTATGAGTCGCTTCCGTACCGTGAGCCAGCGCCGGTGTGTATCAAGGTGGCCGAGGATTTGAACGTGGCGCGTTCCACGTTGGAAGAGTGGGTGCAAGCAGCCGGGAAGTGGCCGAGGCCGCAGTGGGTAGAGATCCGTGCGCTAGAGACTGATAAAGCGGCGTTGGAGGTCGAGCTTGCTGAGTTGCGCCAGCAAGTCAATGCCTACGCCGAGGAAAATGCAGAGCTTCGAGCGCGCGTGGACCGCGCCGAAGGCGGGGCAGGCAAGGGTACTGACGCGGGGTAGAACATCATGAAGAAAGTGCTGGCAATTTTACTGGCGGTCGTGTTGCTGATCGTGCTGTTAGTCGTGACTGTGTTCGATAACGAGGACGAGGAAAATGTCTGTGTCGATGAACCTGGCGCAAGCAGCGGATCAGGCGGGGATGTTGTCGTGGACGGCGATTTCGCCTACCCCGCAGATAAAAACGCGGTCCATATGTCCAGCCCTTTTGGTCCGCGCGGTGGAGGGATGCACTACGGGTTGGACTTGGCCGGTCCACGCGGCACCCCGATCTATGCGTTCGCGGACGGTGATGTCGTGGCCGCAGCCGATAGCGGAGTGTCCGGCTTTGGCGGTTGGGTTGTGCTGAACCACACCATTGATGGCCAGCAGATCCAAACGGTCTACGGGCACGAGGAGCCAGGACAAGTGCATGTGAAAGTCGGAGACAAGGTAAAAAAAGGCCAGCACATCGCAGACATAGGCAGCGCTGGGGAATCGTCTGGTCCACACCTGCATTTCGAGGTGGTCAAGGGGGATCGCGCAGCAGGTGGCGAAAAGGTAGACCCGCAGCCGTGGCTGGATAAAGCAGCCGCCGGAAAACCGGCAAAAGCAGGCGGCGGTGGCCGGAGCGCCGATGTCGTGCTGATCGGCGATTCTTTGAGCGTCCGGGCGCAGCAGCAGTTGCGAAAAGACATTCCAGGCGTACAGATTGACGCGGAAGTGGGTCGGCAGTTTTCCGAGGGCGTGAGCATCCTAGAGAAGGATAAGCCGTCGGCTAAGACAGTGGTCATGGCGCTAGGCACCAACGGTGCGGTGGACCAGTCGATGGTGGATCGGGCGAAGAAAGCCGCAGGCAACGCGCGATTGATCTTAATGACGGTCGGCGGGCCGGGAGTCCAGTCTGCCAAGCAGGTCAATCCGCTGGTGAAAAAGAACAGCGACTCGGTGGGCATCGCTGACTGGGAAGCGGAAGTTAAAAAGCACCCTGACTATCTGACCAGCGACGGGATACACCAATCCGCATCGGGTACGACGGCTTTTTCGCGGGTCATTGCCGATGCTGTGAAATCCGGGGGACGGCAATCAGGTGGCTCCTCGTCGGGTAGATCCGGGGCGCAACCGGAACGCGTGGGCAAGAACCCTAGTAGCGGTAAGGACGTACCCATCGGTGTGTCGAACAACCCGGATGATCTGGACAAATACCAGATCAATCACATCCGACGCATTATCAGCATCGGTAAGGGGCGCGGTGAAAAGGAGCAGACGATCCGCGCGGCGATCATGGCAGCAGGTCAGGAAAGCGGCTACCGCATGCTGGCCTCGAAGGCTGTCCCGGAGTCGCTGAAATTCCCGAATGATGGTGTCACCCCTGGCGACTATGACTCGGTAGGTCTTTTCGCTATCCGCACGCCGATGAACGGGCCGGTGGAGAAGGCGATGAACGCCGAATGGCAGATCAACTGGTTCTATGACACGGCCCGTAGCCAGGCGGGTGATAGTACGGAGGACTGGCAGATCGCTGCGAACGTGGAGCGGCCCCGTGAGGATTTGCGGTGGAAGTATAAGAACTGGAAGTCAATCGCCGACAAGATGATGGCAACCCAAGGTGATGTCGAACCGTCTGACGACCCGTGTGCGCCGGGGGGTGACGGTGACAGTGGCAAGACTCCGGCTGATGCCAGCGAGTTTGCTAAGAAAGCCATCGCGGCTGCACGCAAGCAAATCGGGCTGCCGTATCGCTGGGGTGGAGGCGACTACAACGGGCCAACCCCCGGCCAAGACGGCGGGTCGCCGGGCTTCGACTGCTCTGGCCTGACGCTGTATGCCTACTCGCAAGCCTCTGGCGGGAAGATCAAGCTACCGCACTACACCGGCGATACGAGCAACCCCGGCCAGCTGGGTGCCCCGGAGCTAACAGACGTGCCGATGGACGATGTGAAACCGGGTGACCTGGTGTTCTTCGGCGACAAGTCGAACCCGCATCACGTGGGACTGGCTATCGACAAAGACACGATGATTCACGCCCCAGATCGCGGACAAAACGTGACGGAGGCAAAGATTTCAAGCATGGGCGATTTCTCTATGGTGAGGCGACTCACCGAGGACGCTCTTCGGGAAGGAAAGTAGACCAATGACTATTAACCACACCAGCCAGTCGCGTCGGCGCAGTGTTGTCGCGGCACTGTTGGCAGCAGCCGTGACACTCACCGCCTGCGGGGGAGGGGAAGATACCGACAACGCTGCGGATACGGCTGATACCACCAGCCAGACGTATCCCACCGAGCAGGTTGGCGAGCGGGCGGACTACCCTACGGAAAGCTATCTTCCCCTGGATGCGGGCGTGTTTTCCCGCTGGGAGTCCAGGGCAGGTAAGGCCGGCGAGTCGGATGCCCAGTGGGCGCTGAAAGCAGGCATCGCCGAGTCGTTCGCGTGGGAACCTGCGTCGGACTCGTCGCCGTATGACGCTATCGAGCGAGCTAAGACGATCTGGAACCAGCGGTTTTTGTGCGAAAACGAACGCAAGCTCACGACGATGGTGCCAATGAACAGTCGAGTGTGGACCGGCTGGGGTGATGACGGCAAGCAGTTCTTCCCGACGGTCACGATCCTTCCTGATGACCACCCGGCAGATACGAAAACAGATGTCTCGCGGGTGGTGAAGATCGACCAGAAAGCCGGAAAACCGGACGATGACCGGGCAGCGGATACCACGGAAGTGTCGATTATCGCCCACGTGCGGATGCACAACTTCAACACCACGCAGCCGCCACGGTGGCGGATCGACAACCTGACGGTGACCGAAACACTTGTCGAGTAAGGAGCACCCCATGATGACCAAGACACGATCAAGCAGCCTGCGGGCCGTCGCGGTGGCGGTGATCTGCACCGTGACTGTGGTTGGCGCGAGCGGGTGTGGGTCGGATGACCCAGACCCCACCACCCAGCACACGGACCATGATGCCGGGATGACTGACCCGAGTGTGGGTGATCCCGGTGTCATCGCCCAGGGGGTAAGCCGGATTCTGCTGACGTGGAACCCGGCTGAGCGCAGCTCGCCCTACGACGTGCCGGAATCCGTGGCGACCCAGACCAGCGGCACGCTACGGCGGCTCATAGATGACCCGGCTGGTAAAGACGCTCGCCGGGATACCCCGAGTGCGTGGAACGACTGGAAAGCCGCTAATGCCACCATCGCAGGCTTTGTCGATACTCCCGAAGTCACTGAGGAGGGCGATAAACGCACGGTGACGATGGGCTTTACCCAACGTCTCGACTACCCGGATGGGTCAAGTTCGACCTACCGGCGTGGCACGGTGATCGCCACCGTGATCCCTGCAGGGGACAGCTGGACCGTCGATGATCTGTCAATTCGGGAACGAAAGGATAAGGAGTAGCCATGAGTAACCGTCAAGCACCCGGAGTTGGGATAGACCCCCGGCTCATTGTCTTAGCCGTCGGCGCGACCATCTGGGTCGTGGCAAACCTTGTGGTCTGGGGTGCGTTCACCCTCGGAGGGACGACCACCGGGGAATCTGGCGGCATCAACCCACTGATCGCTATTCCCCGTATCGCCACGGACGATGCTCTCGTGTGGACCCCCACAGCCAGCATTATTGGTGGGCTTGCCGCCGTCGCGCTGGCTATTCTTAGCCTTGCTGGACTATGGCGCTACTCGCTGCACAAAGGCAAAACGCAGCAGATCGACCATGCGGCCCGGTCGATGGTGCAAGCAGATCAGATTCACGGATCAAAGCACCAGGACGTGCAGCGCAGTGCGCAGCGTCTCAGCAGTGGTCGGGGCACAGCCCAGCAGGGGCTTATGATTACCCGCATGCTAGATAAAAAGCGCACCCCGCTTTTTATGTCTGATGAACAGACGTTGCTGATGATCGCCGGGTCTCGCATGGGTAAAACCCAGTCGCTCGTGGTCAATGGCATTGTGAGCGCTCCGGGTGCGTGTGTGGCCACGTCCAGCAAAGCAGACATTGTGGACTTAACGTTGTGGTCGCGGGCCATGAAGGGCACAACATGGATTTTTGACCCGCAGAATGTATATTCCGGCGCAACCCCGGCGTGGTGGTGGGACCCGCTGGCGCTGGTGAAGCGGCCTGCGGATGCGCGACGCTTGGCGAGCTATTTTGCAGATGGCGAACGGGAGGCGGGTGCAAAAAAGGATGCCTACTTCGATGCTGAGTCGGAGCGAGCGTTCGCTGCGTGCTTGCTGGCAGCAGCGCTCGCCGGTGGGGATCTCACCCACGTGTTTGAGTGGGTGATGACCCCGACCAACCGGCTGCCGGTGCAGATTTTGCGTGCCTGCGGTTTCCAGGAGACTGCGCGGAGCGCAGAGCAGAGGGCGAACCTCACTGAACGCCAGCGTGACGGCATTTTCGGCATGGCGCGGCGCTATGTCGATCTGCTGGAAGATCCCCACGTGGCCCAAAACGTTCTGCCCCCCAACCAGATCCGATTGGGCGTGACCCCAGATGACCAGATCGTCACGGAAGTCGTGCAGCAACGTCACGACCTGCCCGAATTTAAGATCAGCGCCTTTTTCGAGTCCGGCAGCGACACGTTGTACCTGCTGACCCGTTCCGGAGCAGATAGTGCCACAGGATTGACGGCTGCGATGGTCGGTGAGGTGTTCTACGCCGGGATACGTAAAGCCCAGCGTAGTCCTGGCCGACGCTTGCCCATCCCGTTGCGAGCAGTGCTGGACGAGGTAGCAAATACGGTGCCACTGCGTGATCTTCCGCAGTGGTACTCCGATTTCGGTTCGCAAGGCATCACACCACTCGCATTCCTGCAAAGCCGCGAACAAGGTGAGGGTGTGTGGGGAGCCAACGGTATGCGCGCACTATCCGGTACAGCTAACATTCACATCTACGGTGGTAACTCCGACGATACAAAGTATCTCGGGGAATTATCAGAGCTGGTAGGCGATACCTACACTAAGCGCGTGTCGGTATCTACGAACCGGGATGGCCGGTCCCACACCAGTTCCTACGACAAGGAACGGATTTTGACGGTCGATGATCTTGGTGCGATGCCGACTACTCGCCAGCTGACGTTGATCGGTGGTAATAAGCCGGTGCTGGGGGAGAAGGTCTTTTGGAGCGAGCTTCCCCAAGCCAACGAGGTACGACACTCCCTGGCGTTAGCCAAGCAGGGAGTGCTTGACCAGCACGTACAGCAGCTACGACAGCAGGTGCAGCATGGCTGACGATGATTTCCCAGATCTGGACATTGGAGCGGACTACCCCGGCGACGAACCTGGCCCGGAAGAACCGGTAGAACCGGTCGGTGAGGCAAGCGAAGCGCCCGCCCGTCGTTTCCCGACGGTTGTCGAGTTCGTCGAGCAGTTCTTAGTGTTTGCGATCAACCAGAACATGAGTCCTACCTCCGGGCAAGGCTTGCGGTGGGATCCGAATTGGCACCAGTATCCGATGGTGGTCTACCGGTTGATTGCGCTGCATGAGGCGTATGAGGAAGCCTACGTCACTGGCGGGTCGGCCATGTCCTCCTGGTGGATTCAGCACTTTGACCCGCACATGCGGGTGATCCTGGACGGCGATAAAGGCCCGTTCCACGCCTACGACGAAGGCAGCATCTCCATGCCACCGAAGCCGTTGAAGGTCACCCCGGCTACCTCGTCGCCGCTACTGTTTCCTCCCGGCTCGAACTAGCTACTCGTGGGTGCTGGCAGTTTACAGTCCCATGCCTGTATCCACGTCCGCATCCAGTCCGATATCCAGATCCGTGCCTGTGGATAGATCAGCAGTGGGGTTAGTCTCCACGGCCATTGGTGTATCGGTGGTGGGCATCACGTCGTAGCCTGCGGGCGCGTCGGCGACCTCAGCGGCGGTCTCAGCCCCGTAGTCGGCTACAGTGGCTCCGTCACTGTCCACCTGGGCGACGGGATGGGTGGATACATCCTGGTCAAGTCCACGTTCTGCGGCGTTATCGTAGAGTTCATCGAGTGCCGCCATCGTGCTTACGGTAGCCATCGCCGTCATCACGGAATAGCCGTAGGGGGCCACCTGGCGGTCAATCACCGTGGTGTGGTCACGCTCGGCAGCGTAGCGCAGCCGTGCGGCTTCCGATTCTGCCCGCCTCGACCGGGCAGCATACGTGTACACGTCACGGCGACTGGCTGTAGCCAGCGCGACCGTTCGGGCATTCGCACTAGAGGGAGTCACAGAGTAGCCAGCGGGCACACGCGGGCGGGGTCGGCGTACACGGGGTGAGCGAGTCATTACATCTCCATTCCTTGATCGTGGTCAGCACCGGAAGTATCACGGGCAGGGTCACTATCCCGGTCGTAGGCAGCAAAGCGTTCCATCGCGTCCCACAGTTCCGGTTCCGGCAGGCGGGCGGTGAGATCGGCACGTTGCTGCGTCAACGTGGCTTGGGTCTGGCGTGCGTTGTCTACACGATCCGCCAGATTGTCCGGCACGTCCTCGCCGGAAGCCAGGGCGGCTTCGGCAGACTCGATGGCTGCGGTGAGCCGTTCGAGCTTGGTGTCAATCGTGCGCACCTTACTAATCGCGGTAACGGCCTGGTGTCCAGTGTAGTGGTGTGTGCGCGGGCCAACCATGACATCGGCGGCAGACGGTGCAGCAGACATGGGCGTATGGACGGTACGCGCGACCGGCTGGGGTGTTGGCAGTGGGGCAGGAGTCTGGGTCTGGGTGCTTGTCATCTCCGCGAACGTCTGCTCCATCCACAGTGCAAGCTCCGGGTCCGCTCCGGCGACGAACGAAGGCGGTGCGGGCACATCGTAGCTGGGGTGGGTGTATGCAGATGCTACACGGTCAGTCATGCGACGAATCCGCGAGCCGATCAACCGGCCTGGACTATCTGCCCAGTCAATGTCCTCGCTCGCTACGGTCCAGAAGTCCTCGGCACGCACCCCGCGATAGGAAGCGTCCACCAACGCATTTTCAATGGCTTGTCGGCCATCAGAGCCTTCCGGCAGGTGGCCCCGGTGGAAAGCCGGTAGTCCGTCGATCAGACGATCCGCAGTAGCTTCGGCCCAATCACGGGTGGCTGTTTGTGCCGCGTGAATGTACAGATCACGCTTGCGTTCCGGGTCAGCCAGTTCAGCGGCATGCTCGGTGATGGTATCCAGCGCGGAGCGCTGAGAGTCATCACGGGCCACGACGCTGCGCAGAATATCCAGTGCGGTATCTGCCTGCTCGTTACCCGCAGAGTGCAAGTGAGCATCCTCGGCCAGTTCATCGGGGCGACGTTCCAGCACCGTGTAGATGCGGTTTTCCCGCTTGCCGCGTGTCAGTCCAACATAGAGGCTGTTGCGATCCATCATGCTGTCGGCGACCACGTGTGCGGTATCGACGGTGGCACCCTGGCAGCGGTGCACCGTGGAGGCGTAGCCCAAGTTCACGTGGCGGGAGACGTACTCGGAATCCAGGGTGATCTTCTCGCCAGTGCGCACATCAGAGGCGACGATGCTTCCGTCACGACGAATCTTGCGCAGGTTGAGTACTTGCCCGTTGGTCACACGGGTAGCTTCACCAGTTTTCGGGTCAGCAACAAAGGCGTTACGGCGAGCCAGGATCAGATCCCCCCGGCCTGCATGTAGCCCGTCGGCGAGTTGCCGTTCGCGGCGGGTATCCACCTCATGGTTGTCGATACGGTGCGAGCGGATCATCTCATTGAGCGCGGCGACATCCTCATTGGTGGAGGCCACCACGAGACTACGGTAGCCAGCGTCGGTGTCACGCCGGTAGGCATCGACCGCAGACACGAGCATTGCTTCGCGTGCTCCCGAGGTAATCCAGCCGCGTTGGGCGTGCACATCCAAACCGGAGGCATCACCAGCGCGCAATTTCAGGGAGGCATCGGCTTGTGCATCATCGGTAACAAGGTGGCCGTCATCATCCCGGTAGCGCATGCGCATGACCTCTTGGAGCACTGGGGTGCCCGGTGTGTTGGTCAGCGTACGGAATAGGCCACCGGTCTCGACGGAATCCAGCTGGTAGGGGTCACCAATCATGCGGATCGTCGCCCCCGTATGCCGGGCAATATCCACCAGCGTAGACATGTGGGACGTAGACACCATGCCCGCTTCATCAACCAGGAGCATGTCGCCGGGATTAATGTGGCTAAACCGCTGGGTTGCGCAGATCTCACGGGGAGACAGCCCCTCGGAGAGGGCCGTGTTCCAGTGGTAAGTCAGCGAGTCGATGGTCACGCACTCGGTGCCAATGTCTTTGTGCAGTACCTCGGCGGCGGCAGCAGAAGGGGCTAGGCCGATAACCTTGCGGCCTTGCTGCTGCCACAGCTGCGTGACCAGCTCCATGCTGGTCGTTTTTCCGGTTCCCGCAGGGCCAACCGCCACGGCAGTCATCACGCCCGCGTTGAGCAGGTAGCGCACCATCTGTTCCTGGCCTGCGTTGAGGCTAAACCCGTGCTGGCGCGTGTACTGTTCCAGAGCGCGATCAATGGCCGTGGACTCGACGAACAGTGGTTGCGGCTCTTGGGTGGAATCCACCACGTTCTGCTCGGCATCCAGGTGTTTCTGCGTGGTGTAGGCAACGTCGTTTGCCTTACGGTCAATGACGGCTCCCGACTCGTTGCGAAGCTCGGCAGGAACGTCTATTTCATCGGCGGGAGTGAGCACAATCAGGTGCTTGTCGTAGACCCGTTTGGTCACCATCGCCTGCGTGTCGAGGTAGTGCTTTTCACTGGTGAACCGATAGTTCTGCAAGGTCTGGATCACCGCCGTTGCCACGTGGTTATCGCGGACAGACGAACGCCGAGACATCGCTAGCTCCACGGCATCACGAGTAGCCTGTACCAGGTTGCGTTGGCCGTCAAAGACCGGTTGTTGCCCCTGCTTGTTGCGTCCGCGCTTTAGGACACTTCTGACCAGGCTGTCGGTCTTGCTACGCCCTAACAGGCTGCGTGCAGATTCCATCCATTGAGCGCGCAGATCATCCAGGGACTCGGCAGGACGCTTGGCATCACGAGTGTCCAGAATCGCTTGTTGCCACAGTGCATGATTGGCGCGCACACCAGGGGCATGGCCGTGGGCTGCGATGTAGTTAGCGACGGCTTTCTTGTACAACGGGCGAGCCATTTCCCGTCGGCCAGACCATTGCTGCAACAAGTGTTGCGGAACCCCGTCAAGTTCCCAGATCGGCTGCTTGGAAGCCTCAGGGAATCGCGGGATAAACGCCAGCCCCATTTCGCGTTCCAGTAGACGCTTTAGCTGCGCGTTGTAGTACTGGCTTGACGCGGCAATCGCCTGGTGGAGAGGGCGACCATCAATGGATCGCCACTGGCCGTTTTCGTTCTGCACTTTGTTGGATACCAGCACGTGGGAATGCAGATCAGGATCACCAGTTCGAGTATCAAAGTGGGTGAACTCAGCAGCGATCAAACCTTGGGTCTTGACCTGCTGAATACCCTTAAACCCATCGCGGGTAAACAGCGCCTCTTTCTGCACAAACTCTAGGGCGGAAGCAACCGCCCGGTGGTGTATCGACGCGATGGCGTTAGCGGTCTCTTTATCGGCGATAGCCCACAGTGCAGACACCGACTTCATCGGGGAGAAAGTCATGTCGTAGCCCGATACTGCCTGGCGCACATCGTTGCGCCGAGCATTCACCCAATCAACGACCTCGCGGTTGTTTTCCGGGCCACGATCATGTGCAGCAAAGAAGTGCTTCGTACCCACCTCGATAGCCATGTCGGTGCGCTCATTCTCGTCGGGTCGCCGGTCATTGGCTGCCTTAAAGCTGCGTTCGGCGGCAGCGAGTTCGGCAAGCAACTCGTCGTTTTTGGTGTAGACCGGAAACGCCCTCCCAAGCTTACAGTCATCCAGCGATTGTCCCTGGTCAGTAAGCCTATCCGTGTCGGGGTGTAGACCCTCGCCGTATAGAGCAGACATCTGCTCTTCGGTGACCGCCGTGCCGCGTTGAGTGGTCTGCGTTGCCAGACCGGCTAGACCCTTGCCGATCCAACGGCCTTGGGGCGTGCCTTTGGCGGCGTAATAGTCGTGCAGTTGTTGCCGTCCGGCGTAGGCATCATTGGTCGCCACAGACCGCAGGAGGTACTGGTATCCACCCCCTGCGTGCACGACTCGAAAGCTCATCATGGTTCACAGAATATCCGACATTCTTCGACGGTTCTAGCGCCAGTTTTGGTTAGGCTTCTGACCTGCTATTTTCCCGACACACATGATGTGCAAACGGTGTGAGTGGATTTGGAGGGCTGGTGCCCGTATCGGTTTCGATACGGGCACTGCGTGACTGGTTGGGTTTGTTCTGGTGGGTTTCGCGGCGCTATCAGGTGTTGGTGTGGAGTGAGCCACGGGGGTGTTGGAAGAAGGACGGTCTGTGATCTGTCTGGTGCGTGCTAGGGTTCGTTGGTGAATCGACCGGGGGGCTGATGAACCACACCACCGTTGGGCGGGTGCGTGTGCCAAGTAGGTTGTGTTAGGTTTCGCTGCTCGTGGTGAGGCAGGAAGCGTTATAGTGGGGGCGAACTAACCGAACGGCGCGCCGTTAGGGTGGCGCGGTGAACCTATGAGAGGTGAATGAACACATGGCAGCAGAAGTTCACAGTGACTCGCCGAGTCTGACTCGTCGCCAGCGCGCGCGTTTAGCGGCGCGCCAGGCGACGGAGGCGCAGCGAGAGAAGATGCAGCAGATCGAGTCGAGCATCACGGAGTTCTTGGTTTCGTTAGGCGAGCGCGACGAAGCTCTGGCCCGTGCGGGCCAGGCGGCGACGCGCCTGACGGAGCTAGGCGAGTCGCGCAAGTCGATTGCGGATAAGACGGGTACGTCGATCCATGAGGTCACGCGCGCGATCCAGCTGTATGACTTCAACGCCGGTGCCGATGGCGATGATGCAGGTGATGCATCGGAGCCTGCGTCGGAAGCTACGCCGGAGGATGGCACCGGCG
>NZ_JBRBCA010000015.1:0-39548 GCF_053479475.1 Corynebacterium sp. 22-2729 | reverse complement strand
ATATTTTCCGCCAAGATGCGGTCTTCCACGAGACGGACCACACGGTCCTTGGCATCCTGGTCAAATTTTCTTGGCATATTCCAGATTTTCCCATCTACTCAAACGGAACAAAACCTGGGACACTTCAAGAGCACACTCGTGCACGTACTGAGAAACAGTGAGGATGTCTGCCGTTGAGCAACAACTACCCCAATAACTCCAACCCGAATGGCGATCTGCCGAACTTCAACGATTACCCCGGAGGCAATGCCGGCGAGTCGAATCCCTTCAATCAGGGAAATCCCTACGAGCAAGCCGGCTCCTATGATCAGAGTGTTGGCAACGGCTACGGCGGAAATAATTACGGCGCAGTAAATAACAATCAATACGGTGCCCCTGCCTTCCCTAACGCTCCGGCCTTCAACGATGCTCCGGGGAACGCCCCGCTTCTTGGCAATGGTCGTCCCGGCGCTTGGAAGCGTTTCCTGGGGCTATTCCTCGACAGCTTGCTGATTCTGATCCCTGCTATCATCTTGGTGCTTGTCATTGGCGGCCAGGACTTTATGGATTGGGTCGAGGCGAGTTCCTCAGCTAACCCCGGTGAAACGCCAAGCGTCCCCTACCCCACTGCGAAGATGGCAATCGCTAATGTGCTCACGGCAATCCTTTGGTTTGTTTACCGTGTCTTCATGGAGTCCAAGAAGGGTGGCACTCTCGGCAAGATGGCTATCGGAGCCCGCGTGGTCTCTGCCAATGGTCAGAACATCACCCCAATTGACTCGATGAAGCGGAACTCCTGGTACTTCCTCACCGTGATTTTCAACTTCATTCCTACTGTTGGCTCCTTCCTATTGCTCGCCGTCTACATCGCCGTCGGCGTCAGCATCGGTACCAATTCTCAGAAGCAGTCGTTCACCGACAAACTTGCTAATGCCTACGTAGTGAACAAGTAGCTTCTAGCCAGTCCACTCCCGTATCTAAAACGAATGCTCAACGTCCTCTCCGGCTTTGCCGTCGTCATCTTCGTCATCGCGATCGGCTTCGGAGTAGGGCGTCTTCGTCTCTTAGGCCCCAATGCGGTCTACACCCTCAACATGTTCGTGTTCTGGATCGCGCTGCCCTGCACGCTGATCACGTTCATGTCCAAAACGGACATCGCCCAGCTTTTCGGGCCGAATTTGTTGGTTGTGGCGCTGTCCACCCTCACCACGGGCTTTATGGCCTTTTTGGGCTATCGTTGGCTCACTAGGCGTTCCACCGAGGATTCCATCATCGCGATGCTCGCCTGCACCTACTGCAACGGCTCAAACCTCGGCATCCCCCTGGCCGCCCACTTGATGGACGATCCCACCCTTACCCTCCCCGTCATCCTCTTCCAGGTCGGATTCTACGGCCCGCTGAGCGTGCTTGCGCTGGACATGCGCACGGGCAAGCAGACCACCAGCTTCGTCCGCTCCACTGTGCTGACGATCCTGAAGAACCCACTCATCATCGGCGCCGTAATCGGAATCGTCATCTCGCTGCTGCAGCACAACACGGGCTTCATTCTGCCCGGCATCATCGCCGACCCAATGGGAATCATTGCAGACGCGACTGTCGGCTGTGCCCTCATTGCCTTTGGCATGTCGATGGCGGAGGTTCGCGTACTCCAACCTGGTCTATCGCCCCGTTGTTCTGTGTGGGCGGCGTCGCTGGTCAAAACTGTCGTGCACCCCGCCATCGCCACGTTCTACGGCGTTTTTCTTTGTGACGCCTCGTCTCAGTTGCTTCTGGCCATGGTGCTCCTGGCCGCCCTCCCGACCGGACAGAACGTCTTTACCTATGCGCAGCGCTTCGGCGTCAATAAAGTACTAGCGCGAGACACCGCGGTGGTTTCCACGGGTCTCGCGCTACCGGTGATGGCGCTCATAATGATGTTGCTAAGAGTCTAGATGTCGCTAAGGCTGAGTCCTAGAAAACCCGCAAAGATAACGAAGTAGACGATGAAACCCACGGCGAAGACGCATGCTGATGCGAGAGCCAGGTTTCTCGCAGTGTCGGAGGCACTTTGTGCGCCTGCATAGTCCCCACGGAGCCAGCGGCTTTCCACTTGGGAGGAAAAGTAGATTCCAACTGCCCCCAACGGTAGGCAGCAAATGATAGTGGCCAAAATCGTTGCCCACATCCAGTTATCGGGTGGAGTTCGTCCCACTCCCGGCTGGTATGCCTGCCCCAGTTGCGCTCCATAACCAGCTGACTGGTTCTGGTAGCCGCTGTACCCGCCATTCTGGTAACCACTGTTCTGGTAACCGCCATAGCTGGAAGATTGGTCAGGGGAGGGAGTCTGGTTATACCCACTGTTGTACGGATAAACCTGCTTGTCCTCTAGTCCAAACGGGTCTTCATTGGAAGGCCCCTGGTCATAGGGATTGGTCATTGGTGTCCTTAGTTTTTCGCACTTTGGGTTCTCAAGTGACGCTATCTTCCTAGCACACCCATACTACGAGCAAAGCCTAAAGGCTGTAGGAACCTACACTCGAAGTTCCAAAAATGGCGAAAACGGCAGTATGCGAGCTATAAACCACAGCCCTATCACCACCCCTACGACCAGAGGTGCGTGTCGATAGTGTTCCCAATTGGGTATGTGCTTCCCCCAGGCTCGCCCGATCCAGACTAACCAGCTCCACACGAGGAGGAATAGTCCGAGTACCCCAACGGCGTTATAGCGCAGCGCCGCGCCGAAGTCTCCCTGTACCAGCGCCTGGATCATGCGCATCGAGCCGCAGCCCGGGCAGTTGAATCCGAAAAGCGCTTTCGTGGGGCATTCCGGGATGAACCCGCCCGGGGTCTGCGGGTCAGCTGCGGCAATGGCGCAGCACGCGCAGACGGCTGCCGCACCAACTGCTAAGGGCAGCAGCTTGGAGAAAGCCCCGCCGCTCTTAAGCCGGCTTAGCGCCACAGCAGCAGAGCGTCACCCTGGCCGCCACCGCCACACAGAGAAACGGCGGCCTTGCCGGAGCCGCGGCGCTTCAGCTCGTGCGCTGCGTGTACCACCAGGCGTGCGCCGGAGGCACCGATGGGGTGCCCCAGGGAAATGCCGCCGCCGTGGATGTTGGTCTTGTCCAGCGGGTAGTCCAGGTCCTTGATGGACTGTGCAACCACGGAGGCGAATGCCTCATTGATCTCCAGGAAGTCCAGGTCGCCAGCCTCCCAGCCGGCCTTCTTCAGCGCTGCAGCGGTGGCCTGCGACGGTTGGGAGTGCAGCTTAGTGTCCGGGCCGGCAGTCTGTCCGTACTCCCCCAGGGTGGCCAGGATATCCAGCCCCTTGGTCTCAGCGTTTTCGCGGGTGGTCAGCACCACGGCCGCAGCACCATCGGAAATCTGGGAGGCAGAAGCAGCGGTGATCGTACCGTCCTTCACGAAGGCCGGGCGCAGCTTCGCTAGCCCCTCGGCTGTGGTGCCGGGGCGGATGCCCTCATCGGCGGTAACGGTTACGGTTTCCTTGCGGCCCTTCACCTCGATCGGAACGATCTCCTCGGCAAAGATGCCCTCGTTGGTGGCAGCCTCGGCGAGCTGGTGAGAGCGGGCTGCAATCTCGTCCTGCTCCTCGCGGGTGATGCCACGCTCAGCGTTACCCTCGTCGGTCTCAAGGCCCATGGCCGTACCCTCGTTCGGGTCAGACAGACCATCGCGCTCCAGGGAATCCTGCAACGCCAGGGAGCCATAGCCCTTACCTGCTCGCACGCCTGCGGCGATGTGCGGGGCGTTGGTCATGGACTCCTGACCACCGGCGACGACGATGCTGGCATCGCCCAGGCGGATCAGACGGGAAGCATTAATAACGGCATCCAGGCCGGACAGGCACACCTTGTTCACAGTCATGGCCGGAACGTTCATCGGAATACCCGCCGCCACAGCGGACTGCTTCGCCGGGTTCTGCCCGGAACCTGCCTGTACGACCTGTCCCATCAGTACGTAATCCACGTCTCCCGCTGCCACACCGGAGCGCTCCAATACGGCCTTGATGGTCTCTGCACCCAGATCAACCGAGCTCTTCTTCGCCAGCGCACCGAGCATGCGTCCCTGCGGGGTACGTGCTGCACCTACAACGACAATATCCTTAGGGTCTTCCTGCAAGGTCATCTGATAAATCCTAACTTTCGAAACTAGTGGCGTCATCGCTTAAAAAGCCTGCGTTGTGCCCTCAAGTATGGCACGAACGACCGCTCAGCGAAGCCGATTGGTTGGTCTAACTCAGGGCCGTTGTAAACGGAACTGCGGTCTTTTCTTCTACCTCTTCTGTGGTGACGCCAGGTGCCAGCTCCACGAGCTTCAGGCCATCGTCGTCACGATCAAATACGGCCAGATCCGTAATGATGCGATCTACCACTCCAAGCCCGGTAGTGGGCAGAGTGAGTTCCTTGATGAGCTTCGGTTCGCCGGTTTTGGTGGTGTGGTCCATCAACACGATCACCCGGCGCGCACCAACGACCAGATCCATAGCACCGCCCATGCCTTTGACCATTTTGCCGGGCACCATCCAATTGGCGATGTCGCCGCGGGCGTTGACCTCCATGGCGCCCAGGATGGCGACGTCAATCTTGCCCGCGCGGATCATGCCAAAACTTAAGGCAGAGTCGAAGTAGCTAGTGCCGGGCAGAGCTGTGACGGTTTCCTTACCTGCATTGATGAGATCCGGGTCAGCCTGACCGGCTTCCGGGTACGGGCCGATTCCCAGCATGCCGTTTTCCGATTGCAGAGATACAGTCACGCCTTCTGGCACATAGTTGGGTACGAGCGTGGGCATACCGATGCCCAGGTTTACATACTGGCCGTCTTCGAGTTCTTGGGCGGCACGGGCGGCCATTTCCTGGCGGGTCCAGCCGGTCATCGTACGGTCTCCTTTTCGATCATCTTGTCGTCTGCCTGTTCTGGGGTCAGCTTCACAATGCGGTGGACGAAAACACCCGGCAGGTGGATATCGTCTGGGGCAAGTTCTCCGACTTCCACAACTTTTTCGGCCTCCACAATGCAGATCTTGCCGCTCATGGCGGCCAGGGGGTTGAAGTTGCGGGCGGTCTTGGAAAAGCGCAGATTGCCATCCTTATCTGCGATTGCGGCCCGAACCAGGCCGAAGTCGGCGCGGATAGCGGTTTCCAGCACATAGTCCTCGCCGTCGATGGTGCGGGTTTCCTTCGCAGGCGAGGCCACCTGCACCTTCGTCTTGTCGTTGGCGTCGTACTTCCATGGCATCCCACCGTCGGCAACAAGCGTGCCCACGCCGGTGCGGGTGAAGAAGGCGCCAATGCCGGATCCGCCTGCACGTAGCCGCTCCGCCAGGGTGCCTTGCGGAGTGAGCTCCACCTCTAGTTCGCCGTCCAAGTACTGGCGGGCGAACTCCTTGTTCTCCCCCACGTAGCTGGCCACAATGCGGCGCAACTGATGGTTAGCCAGCAGCAGCCCCAGGCCTCGACCATCAAGGCCGGCGTTGTTGCTTACGGCCTCCAGGTCTTTCACATTGGATCGGCTTAGCTCTTCGAGGAGGACTTGCGGGATTCCGCATACTCCGAATCCGCCGACGGCCAGGGTGGCGCCGTCTGGGATATCAGCAATTGCCTCCGCGGCGGTACGCAGTTTTGAATGATGTGCCGCTGTAGTGCTCACGGTTGCTTCCTTTCTGTGTATCTGTGTGGATCTGTTGGTGGGACGGCTTACTTCTGGTAGATGCCGAGGATCTCGACAGCCTGTTCGCGCAGCTCAACCTTGCGAACCTTGCCCGACAGGGTCATGGGGAAGGAATCAACGCACTGGACGTACTTGGGGATCTTGTGCCGGGTCAGCTCACCGTCGCAGAACTCGCGGACAGCTTCCTTGTCCAGCGGTACGGTATCCTCCCGCATGATGATGAAGGCCATTAGTTCCTCGCCGTACTTCTCGTCTGGCACGCCCACGACCTGCACATCGGAGATATCCGGGTGGGTCATCAGAAACTCCTCGATTTCGCGCGGGTAAAGGTTTTCTCCGCCGCGAATCACCATGTCCTTCGCCCGACCCGTAATACGGGCATAGCCTTCCTCGTCCATCGTTCCGAGGTCACCAGAGTGCATCCAGCCGTCCTCATCAATCGCATCTGCAGTCTTACCGGGCATGTCCCAGTAACCCTGCATCACCAGGAAGCCACGGATCAGAATCTCGCCCTGTTCGCCGCGCTTAACGGTCTCCCCGGTCTCCGGGTCAACAATTTTTACTTCGATGTGCGGATTGGGGCGTCCAACAGTACCCACACGCTTTTCAATCGGGTCGTCTACCACTGTCTGGTGATTCACCGGGGAGGTCTCCGTCATGCCATAGGCGATGGTGATTTCATTGATATTCATGATGTCCATCACCTGCCGCATCGTGCGGGTAGGGCAGGCAGTTCCGGACATGATGCCGGTGCGCAGGCTAGATAGGTCGTAGGTCTTCCCCTTGGCCTTGGCGTGTTCAATCTCATCCAGCTCCGCCATAAACATCGTGGGAACGCCGAAAAGGCTGGTGGCCTTGCCGTGCTCCACTGCCTCCAACACGGATTGGGGGTTAAACACTGGGCCCGCGATGATGGTCGTCGCACCGTGTGTAATGGCACCGAGGTTGCCCATCACCATGCCGAAGCAGTGGAAGAAAGGTACGGGGATGACGACCTTGTCGCGGTCTGTGTATTGGAGGGTCTCCCCCACCAGGTAACCATTGTTCAAAATGTTGCGGTGGGTCAGCGTCGCCCCCTTGGCCATACCGGTCGTGCCGGAGGTGTACTGGATATTAATGGGATCATCCGGGTGCAGCTGTTCGCGAACTGGGTTGAGGTCCAAGATGGCGTGGTTAGCTAGCTCGTCCCAACGTTCCGAACCAAAGAAGATCGTTTCCTTGTAATTGTGGCGGCTGAACTGGCTCTCTGCTGCATCAATCATCGCCCGGTAATTCGAGTCCTTGAAGCGACCGGCGGAGAACAGTCCTTTTACTCCCGACTGCCCCATGGCATAGACCAATTCCTTGTGGCGGTAGGAGGGGTTAATGCACACCAGGATTGCGCCGATCTCAGCGGTGGCGAACTGCACCAGAGTCCATTCCCAGCGGTTGGGAGCCCAAATGCCGATACGATCGCCCTTGCGGTAACCAGCTGCGTGCAGCCCAGAGGCCAGACGTTGAACCTTGCGATAGAACTCCGTGTAGGTCAGATGCACATCACCGTAGAAGTCAATGACCGCATCGTGCTCTGGATACTCGGCCACAATGCGGGCTAGACACTGCCCAATGGTCTCGTCCAGCAGATCGACGTCAGTGCGGCCAACCTGGTGCGATAGTGTGGGGTCTAGATCCGCCGGATCGGAAATCACAATCGGACGGTCGTTGCGAATCGGAAGTGTCATGGATATCAACCTTTTCGTGCGAAAGGAATCTCGCTGAAGAGTTGTGAGAAGGGGAATAGAGAAAACTGGCGGAAGAAGCTAGTGGAGTCTGGCGGCAATGATTTCCGCTTGGCGGAGCAAAGGTGCGTCGATCATCTGGCCATCCAGAGCGAAGGCCCCGGTGTTCTTGGCCGCGCCTTCAATGACGCGGCGCGCCCACGTGGCCTGTTCCTCGGTTGGGGCATAGGCCTCGCGAATAACGGGCACCAGGCCAGGGTGAATGGACACGGTGGCGGTAAAGCCGCTGGCAGCTGCGTCGATGGCTTCGGCGCTGGCACCTTTAGTGTCCGTCGTATCTGCGTGAATCGAATCCAGCGCGACGATGCCAGCCGCCGCCGCGTGCGTGAGCACCAGCGCACGGGTGAGGCGCGGTACTTCGCGGTAACCACCTGGATGGCCTGATGGGCCACCTCCCGGGGTGGGAACCTCGTCGGCACTGTAGCGCGAGCTTGTCCCGCCCAGCGCAGCAGTCAGATCCTCGGCACCCCAAAACAGAGCCACGACCTGCGGGTCTGCCGCGATTTCCGGGAGGTTCACCACTCCCCTGGGGGTTTCGATCAACGCAATCACTCGAAAGTCAGCAGGCAGCGGACGGTCGTTGGAGTTGGCGTCACCAAGAGAGAAACCGCACTCTACCTTCGGCACCATCACGGTTCGATACGGCGAATCGACGACGGCGGCGAGGTCCTCGGCGAAATCCGGCGAGTCCACTGCGTTGATGCGAACGATCGTGCGTTCCGGGTCGAGGTCTGCATGCTGAACGTTCTTCCTGGCTTCTGCTCGGTTCTCGGCGCGACAACCGTCTTCGAGGTCGAGAATCACCATGTCTGAACGATCCGCGGCCTTTGCAAAACGCTCGGGTCGGTCGGCAGGGGCGAACAAAAGCGCAGGTCCCTTTGGCAGCCAAGAGTTCGGCTGGGGAGTTCTCGAACTAACCATTGCTGGGCTCCTCCCCACCCGGTGCGCATTGCATCAGTGTCTTGCGTGTGGCTTTGCAGACGATGGTGCCATCCTGGTTGCGCCCGATGTGTTCGAGTTCCACGATGCCCTGCCCGGGTCGTGACTTCGAAAGCCGTTTGCCCACGCAGCGCGTTTCGGCGTAGAGAGTGTCTCCGTGGAACATGGGGGCCGGGAAGGAAATCTCGCTGAATCCCAGGTTGGCCACAATCGTGCCGAGGGAAAGTTGGCTCACTGATAGCCCCACTACCGTCGACAAGGTGAACATGGAGTTCACCAGTCGCTCTCCGCGGAAGCCGTCCTGGGCGGCAGCCCACGCTGCGTCGATGTGCAGCGGCTGGGTATTCATGGTCATGGTGGTGAACAGCGTGTTATCCGCCTCGGTGACGGTGCGCCCGGGTTGGTGCCGGTACACCACGCCCTCGGCGAACTCCTCGAACCACAGGCCGCGCTGCACAACCTCTTTTTCTTCGCTCATTGTTGCAGGTCTCCTTAGTTTTCTTTGTGACGCCTCGTCGGTATCCGACGTGCTTAGGGGGGTGAAGCGCGGCCTATACGCCGAGAGCGCGGGCGATAAGCATTTGCTGTACCTCGGTGGTTCCCTCGCCTACCTCGAGGATCTTGGAATCGCGGTAGTGGCGAGCAACGCGATATTCGTTCATGAATCCATAGCCGCCGTGGATCTGAGTGGCATCACGGGCGTTATCCATGGCTGCCTCAGAAGCAACCATTTTCGCGATGGAGGCTTCTTTACTGAAGTTCAGGCCTGCGGCCATCTTCGCCGCCGCGGCATACCAGGCTTGGCGGGCGGTCCAGGCGCGAGCCTCCATGCGGGCAATCTTGAAGCTGATGGCTTGGTACTCGGAGATGGGCTTGCCAAAGCTGGTGCGCTCCTTCGCATAGCGCACGCATTCATCCACACAGCCCTGCGCAGCACCGGTGGCCAGGGCGGCGATGGCGATGCGGCCTTCGTTGAGGATAGAGAGGAAGTAGGCGAATCCGCGGCCACGCTCGCCGACCAGGTTCTCCTCGGGTACGCGGACATTATCGAAGGTAAGCGGATGAGTATCGGAGGCATTCCAGCCGACCTTGTTGTACGAGGGCTCGGCGGTAAAGCCCGGTGTGCCGGTCGGCACGATGATGGCGGAGATTTCCTTCTTGCCATTGTCACGCTGGCCGGTCACACAGGTGGCCGTGACCAGGGAGGTGATGTCCGTGCCAGAGTTGGTGATGAACTGCTTCGATCCATTGATCACCCACTCGTTGCCGTCAAGCTTGGCGGTCGTTTTGGTTCCACCGGCATCGGAACCAGCCTCAGGTTCGGTCAAGCCGAAGCCTGCCAGGTTCTTGCCCGCCACCAGGTTCGGCAGGAAGGTCTCCTTCTGCTCGTCGCTGCCGAAGCGGTAGATCGGCATGATTCCCAGGGAAACTCCGGCCTCCAGGGTGATGGCGACGGACTGATCCACACGAGCCAGCTCCTCCAATGCCACGCCGAGGGCCATGTAGTCACCGCCCATGCCTCCGTATTCCTCGGAGATTGGCAGGCCGAAGAGACCCATCTCGCCCATCTGGCGGACGACATCATAGGGGAAGGTGTGGTCGCGGTCGTGCTGGGCGGCCACGGGGTCGACTACGGAGTTGGCGAAGTCCTCCACGCTGGCGCGCAGTTCGTGCAGTTCGTCGGAGAGGTAGGGGTTGCGGTCCTTGGTGCTTTGGCTCATTGTTCTCCTCTTTCTGTGGGTTTTTGGTGTGCTTGTGTTTTGTGAACTGTTGAATGTGCTTAGCTGCTGGCTAATCGGACGCGTCGTTCGCAGAAATGACTTCCGCCAGGACTTCTCCAGTGCCGACCTTCTGGCCAACCTCAGCGCTGACCTTGACTTTTCCGCCGCGAGGCGCTGCCAGAGTGTGTTCCATCTTCATGGCCTCAATCACGATTACGGGTTGGCCTTCGGTGACCTCATCGCCATCGGCGACTTCCACTGCGATAACGGTGCCGGGCATGGGGCTGAGGATGTCCGGCGAATCCTGAGTGCTGGCCTCTGCGTCGTGCGCTGTGCCGGAGAACACCTCCACCACGTGGGTGCCGTTCGGTCCAGTGATGCTGCCGTGTCTTCCGGCACTCCATTTCTCAGCAGGCGCGCCGTCGATGGACAGCCGCCATTCGTTGTGCGTGGCCTGCGGGTCGGCAACGACCTGAATGCTGCGAGTTTCCGAAGCCGGTGCTTCGTCTTCCCCCTCATCGCTGACCAATGGAGTGAGCCGTATCGTCCACGCGTCGCCTTCGTATTCGGCACGTGCCTCAACCGGCGCGCTTACCCCGCCTGGATCGGCAAGCACCAAGCGCAAAGGTGCTCGCTTCCCAGCGCCGCGCCACCCGTCGCACGCGGTCCAGGCACTGCCGAGGATGGGTTCCGAGGTCGTTCCTTGTGACGCCCCTTCGTCTCCCCCACCTAGCGCGCCCGCCAGGTGGAGCACGGCAACGGCGAGAGTGTCCACGGGGACTGCGCGAGGTTGGAAGTCCTCGACGATGGAGTCCAGCAAGCCGGTGTGCAGGTCTCCAGCGATAACCTCCGGGCGGGTGACCAGGAAGCGGTTGAAGTCAATATTGGTCGTCAGACCTTCAATGCGGGTGTGGGCCAGCGCCTGGTCGAGGCGTTGAAGGGCAGCCTCGCGCGTCTCAGCGTGGGAAATGATTTTCGCCAACATTGGGTCGTAGTCAGAACTGACTTCTTGGCCTTCTACTACACCGGCGTCCACACGTACCCCGTTCCCACCCGGCCAAGACAGTCCCGTGATCATTCCTCCGGTGGGCAGGAACCCGGCGGCTGCGTCCTCAGCATAAACACGCGCTTCTACGGAATGGCCGTTGAGCTGCACGTCGTCCTGTGAGATGGGCAGAGCGTCCCCGCGCGCCACACGGATCTGCCATTCCACCAGGTCGCGACCAGTGACCATTTCGGTGACCGGGTGCTCGACCTGAAGGCGGGTGTTCATCTCCATAAAGAAGAAGCGTTCTGGTTGTTTGGCCGAGACGATGAACTCCACCGTGCCCGCACCGCGGTAACCGCAGGATCGGGCGGCATCGCAGGCAGCCTCGCCGATCTCCTGCCGAGTTTTTTCGTCCAGCAGTGCAGAGGGTGCTTCCTCAATGACCTTTTGATGGCGACGCTGTAGAGAGCATTCACGTTCACCCAGGTGAATCACATTGCCGTGGGAGTCAGCGACGATCTGCACCTCGATGTGGCGCGGAGTATCTACGAAATGCTCCAAGAACAACGTGTCGTCGCCGAAGGAGCTTGCGGCCTCGCGGCGGGCGGAGACCAGCGCGCTGGCCAGCTTCTCCGGCTCCTCCACCAGGTGCATTCCCTTGCCGCCACCACCAGCGGAGGGTTTGATGAGCACGGGGAAGCCAACGGATTCAGAAGCGTCGATGATCTCCTGGTCCGTTAGATTTGGCCGGGAGATTCCGGGAACGGTGGGCACGTCGCGGGATTCGACGGTCGCGCGGGCGGTGATTTTGTCACCCATTGTCTCGATGGCGCTGGCCGGTGGACCAATGAAGATGATTTCCTCATCTTCACAGCGCTTGGCGAAAGCCGCGTTTTCCGAGAGGAATCCGTAACCGGGGTGGATAGCGCCGGCGCCGGCCGCCTTCGCGGCGTCAATAACCTTGTCAATCTTGAGGTAGGACTCGGCAGCGGCGGCAGGACCTAGGCGCACAGCCTTGTCTGCAGCGTGGACGTGCGGTGCTGCGGAGTCGGCATCGGAGTAGACGGCCACGGCCTTAAGCCCCATGCGGTGCACGGTGCGGATCACGCGCAGGGCGATCTCACCGCGGTTGGCGACCAGCACCGTATCGAACGGGCCGGTGGTAGCAGTTGTTTTACTCACGGCAGTTTCTCTTTTCTGTGGGTGCGTTGCGTTGGTGGGCTGCGTTGAAAGGATTTGAACGCCTTACATGCGGAATACGCCGAAACCGGTTTCCTCGCGCGGAGCTTGAGCGCAGATATCGAGGGCCATGGCGAGCGTGCGGCGTGTGTCCGCAGGATCGATCACTCCGTCATCCCACAGTCGTGCTGTGGAGTACCAGCAGGTGGATTTCTCGTCGAACATCTCGCGAATTGGCGCTTCGAAGGCCTCTTGTGCCTCGGCAGACCACTCCTCGCCCCGGCGCTCAATCTGCGCACGTCGGACGGTAGAAAGTGTCATGGCTGCCTGTGGTCCGCCCATCACTGCGATACGCGCATTCGGCCACATCCACAGGAATCGCGGCGAATACGCTCGGCCGCACATGGAGTAATTGCCAGCGCCGAAAGCCGCACCAGTGACAACGGTGAGCTTGGGCACCGATGCGGTAGCCACGGCGTTAACCATCTTCGCCCCGTGCTTGGCGATGCCGCCTTCTTCGTATTGACGCCCCACCATAAAGCCGGTGGTGTTTTGCAAGAAGATGATGGGAATGTTGCGCTGCTCGCAAAGTTCGATGAAGTGTGCGCCCTTCATGGCGGCCTCGGCAAAGATGATGCCGTTATTGGCGATCACTCCGACCTGGTGGCCTTCCAGCCGCGCAAAGGTCGTGATGATGCTGTTGCCATATTCGCTTTTGAACTCCGAGAGGCTGCCCTCGTCGCACAGCGTTTCGATGACCTCATGCGCGTCATAGGGAATCTTCGGATCGGTGGGCACGATGTCGTAAAGATCCTCCTGCGGGCGCGGAGCCGGCACGGGGGCACTGCGCTTCCAGGGAGTCGGCTTGGATTCTGGCAGAGTTTCGACGATCCCACGCATGATCCGCAGTGCGTCTTCATCATCGGCGGCCAGGTGATCCGTCACCCCGGAAATACGGGAATGCATTGCTCCACCACCGAGTTCTTCCGGGGTGACATCCTCGCCGGTCGCAGCCTTCACCAGTGGAGGGCCAGCCAAGAAGATCGTGCCCTGGTTTTCCACGATGATCGTCTCGTCACTCATGGCAGGAACATAGGCACCGCCTGCGGTACAGGAACCCATCACAGCAGATAGTTGTGGAATCCCTTTCGCTGACAGGTTCGCCTGGTTGAAGAAGATACGGCCGAAGTGATTGCGGTCCGGGAATACATCGTCTTGCTGCAACAACATCGCGCCACCGGAATCCACGAGGTAGATACATGGCAGGTGGTTTTGCTCTGCGATCTCCTGGGCGCGGAGGTGCTTCTTGACCGTCATCGGGTAGTAGGTACCGCCGGAGACGGTGGCGTCATTAGCGGCGATAAGGCACAGGCGACCGTGTACAAGCCCGACTCCCGCGATGATGCCCGCGGCTGGGGCTTTGCCGTCGTACATCTCCTCGGCGGCAAGCGGCGCGATTTCCAGGAAGGGACTGCCGGGATCCAGGAGTAAGCGAATGCGCTCGCGTGGCAGTAGCTTGCCACGATCCGTGTGGCGCTTGCGAGCTCTCTCCCCTCCGCCGGCTTGGGCACGAGCTAGGCGCTCACGCAGTTCGTTGACAAGTTCGCGGTGGCTCGGGATTCCGCGTGGCTCGGTCAGATCTGCGGCTGCCGGGGCGGTTGAGTTGGCAGTAGTGGTTTCCACGTGTGCAGCTCCTTGAAAGGTGGCGGGATTGTGATGAGAGCGCTTGTCCACACTCCCCACATTCAGTTACAAGCGATTAACTAACTTGTTGACGCCACTGTATGTGAGCTACAACACTTTGGCTAGGGAATCTAAAAAGTTTCTGCCAGTGAACTACCCCCGTATGGTGGGGTTTATTCCAACCCGACTGCCGCGCGAGCCGCAGCTAGCATCTGTCGCCGCGCCAGCGCGGTAGACGCCCATCCGCGAATAACCTCAGAAGAATTAATCATGCCCACCACCAACTGCGCCGTGATGCGCCCCGCCTCTCCCCGATAATGCGAGTCCATCTTCGCCAAGGCCTCCGCAAAGAGCTTGAGATAGCTTCCCTGGACTGAGCGCACACGCCCCCGTCCCGCTTCCCCCATTCGAAAAAGTTCGCGGTTATGCAGGCGAATTAGCTCTGGTTGCGACAGCGCGAAGTCCACCTGAAAGTCGATTAGCACCGCCAAGCGCTCCCGCGGATCGGTCAAGCCATCAACAATTTTCTGCGCCTCCGAGAGCATGTGTTCCGAGATGCCTGTCATTAGCTCGGTCAGGATCTCCTCTTTACCCGAAAAATGCCGGTACACAGCCGGCCCGGAGATCCCGACCGCTTCCCCCACCTCTTCCAGACTCGTGCCATGAAAGCCCTTGTTCGCCATGATCCTCGCAGCAGCACGCAGAAGCTCCACTCGGCGACGTTCCTTCGCCGCTGCGCGTGCAGATAAGCCTTCGGTGTTGGGTTCGGCAAGATAATGAGAGCTCATAACCCCGACCTTACCGGTTAAGAAACATTAACCGAAAGAATTGGTTTTTCTATGCCGCCTAGCATGCCGCTGCCGGCAGATCATCCACCCTCGATTGCAGAAACTCCGCCGCTGCTGTCAGCTCGGCTTGCCCCGCCTCGTAGCTCCCGTCTGGGCTTTCCACCGCAATCGCTACGGCCACGTATCCCTTACCGTCAGACTTTGGAATCAAGCCAAACTGGCGCACCCCATAGCCGCCGGATGAGGACGGCCCCCAGCCTCCCTTGAAAATCGCCCCAGGGATCGTCCCCAGACCGTATCCACCACCGTTAACAATATTCCCCATGGCAGCGACCACTGGTTCTGCTCCCCGAATGCAGCGCAGATGAGAAGCGAATTCAGCCTGGTCACTCAACGACCAATCACTCTGTCCAAAAGAGCTGAAGCCCGGGCGCACGACCTGTGACTCCACCCGCGCGGTGCTACTCCCCTCTTTAATCACGCCTGAGGTTGCTGCAGCCGCCTGCTCCGGCGTACCTAGCGCACCCCAGAGTTCTTCCGCCGCCGCATTATCGGAGTTCTGAATCGCCTGCTTCGCAGTAGCTTCCATTCCTGGAGAGTGCCGAAGAGCCGCAATTGCAATCGGCACTTTCATGGTTGACCACGGTGCAACTGCTGTCTGCCCCGCCCCTTTCACCCCAGCAACGGCTATCGCCGCACTTCCGTCATAGCTCAGCTCCCCACCTGGGTTCTTCTGCGAATGTTTAGGCTCGTCAGGTTTGGGTTTATCTTCAGATACCGTCGGCCGTGGCGAACGCTCCGCCGTCGATTCGTCCTGATTGTCTGAAGTGCTGACGGCGGACGACGTGGCGTCATCGCTCTCCACATCACCAATCGTGCAACCAGCAACCGCCGTGCCGACAAAAGCCAGTGCAACGGCGAGCAGTGAGGAGCGAGACTTCCGGACTGGCTCCCTCATGCGGAACCTATGCAATGTAGACGATGGCATCATTGCCCCCGGTGCATGTCACATACTGGCCGTTATCCTTACAGCTCATGGTGTAAGTCTCGCCGGTCACCGTCGAGTACGCCTTTACTGTGCCGTTGGTTTCATCCGTATCCAGGTAGTGCTCAACGAATGCATCGCGCACCGCGCGTGCGAAGGGCTTAGACGTAATGTCGCTACCGGTGTAGACGTTATTGAAGTCCCCGCCTGGCTTGTCCTGCTCGGCGGACTGGTTGGCCGGAACTGCGCCGGAAGGCAGCTTCGGACGGGTGGGCCGGGAGTCCTCGCTCTCCGACTCCAAGGTCTCATCCTGCGAGGAGCTTTCCTCCTCTGCAGTGTCAGAATTGTCGCTGCTGGTGTCTTCGCTATTGCCGTTGGTACTGGTGCTTCCGCCGTCGGCGTTCTGCGACTGGGAGGTGCCTCCGCCGGAACCTCCGTTACCCTTCCCATTGTCATCGCCGAACCAGCCGAAGTAGTAGGCGGCCCCTAGGATCAATGCAATGGCCAGGATTGCAGCCAGAATGATCCCCAGAATGGGCAGGAATTTACTGTCACCGTCGGAGTCCTCATAGGGGTACTCCGAGTAGGCGGGCTGCTGCTGTGGGTTCTGCCACTGCTGCCACTGGTTCTGTCCTTGCGCACCCATATTGCGGTGATACTGCGGTGGCTCCGGCCGGGACGGATAGTCGCCGCTGCCAGGATGTGTGGGGTGCTCATTAGACATACGTTCGTAAAACTCCTGCGCTCAAGCGTGTTTTCTAGTGCGCGAAGTGACGCTCACCGGTGAGGTACATGGTGACGCCTGCCTTCTCCGCTGCCTCGATAACCTCAGCGTCTCGAACCGAGCCACCGGGCTGTACGACTGCACGCACGCCCGCCTCAGCCAGCACTTCAAAACCGTCGGCGAAGGGGAAGAAAGCATCCGAGGCTGCGACCGCACCCTCAGCGCGCTTCTCGTCGCCAGCCAGGGAGTTAGCGCGCTCGACAGCCAGTTTGGCTGCGTCGACGCGGTTCACCTGGCCCATGCCCACGCCCACGGTGGCGTCATCCTTGGCTAGCAGGATCGCGTTCGACTTCACCGCGCGCACGGTGCGCCAAGCGAACTCCAGCTCGCGCAGAGTTTCCTCATCGGCTGCTTCGCCAGCGGCCAGAGTCCAGTTGCTCGGGTCGTCTCCCTTTGCATCGATCGCATCAACCTGCTGAACCAGCAAGCCGCCGGAGATCTCGCGGCCCTGCAGCTCCGGCTCCTCGTTCGGTGCCTCGGCCTGCAGGATGCGGATGTTCTTCTTCTGCGAGAGGATCTCCACAGCACCGTCTTCGTAGCCCGGCGCGATGATGACCTCGGTGAAGATCTCGGCCACCTGCTGAGCCATTTCAACGCTCACCTCGCGGTTCACTGCGATCACGCCGCCAAAGGCGGACATTGGGTCGCATGCGTGTGCCTTCTTGTGCGCATCGGCGATGGATTCATCGGATACGGCGATACCACACGGATTGGCATGCTTGATGATGGCTACGGTCGGACGCTTGTGATCCCACGCTGCACGCCAGGCGGCATCCGCATCGGTGTAGTTGTTGTAGCTCATCTCCTTGCCGTGGAACTGCTTGGCGCCAGCCAGACCGGTGCCGTCGGAGTACAGTGCGGCTGCCTGGTGCGGGTTCTCGCCATAGCGCAGCACATTGGCGCGCTTGTAAGAAGCGCCGATCCACTCGGGGAACTGCTCGCCGTCGGCGGTCTGCTCCCCCATCCACGATGCCACGGCCACGTCATAAGCGGCAGTGTGGCGGAACGCATCCACGGCCAGGTCGGTACGCTGCGCGCGGGTAAATCCGCCGGCGTTGGCAGCGGCCACGACATCCTCGTAACGGGAAGGATCTACCACCACGGCCACGGACGGGTGGTTCTTCGCAGCGGCACGCACCATGGACGGGCCGCCGATGTCGATCTGCTCCACGCAATCATCGAAGCCCGCCCCGGAGGCTACGGTCTCGGTGAACGGGTACAGGTTTACAACTACGAGCTGGAAAGCCTCGATACCTAGATCTTCAAGTTGCTTGAGGTGATCTTCCTTGCGGGTATCGGCCAGGATGCCAGCGTGCACGCGCGGGTGCAGGGTCTTGACCCGTCCTTCCAGCACCTCCGGGAAGCCGGTGAGGGTTTCTACCTCGGTCACTGGCACGCCAGCGTCGGCGATCTTCTTCGCAGTCGAGCCAGTGGAGACGATGTCGACTCCCGCGGCGTGCAGTCCCTTGGCCAGCTCTTCGAGGCCGGTCTTGTCGTACACACTGATCAGTGCACGACGGATTTCCTTCTTATCGCTGCCGTTGGTTGCTGCAGTGCCGTCACTCATTGTTTTCGTTCCTGGCCTTTCGTCCCTCATGTGAAATCTCGTGCAGCACCTCTACTAAGAGTGCGCGCTCCACCTTTTTAATTCTTTCATGCAAGCTGTCGACTGTGTCGTCGCGCGCGACCTCCACCGCCTTTTGAGCGATGATCGGACCCGTGTCCACTCCACTATCTACTACATGAACTGTAGACCCGGTGACTCGAACACCATAACTTAATGCGTCCTCCACCGCGTGCGCTCCGGGGAAAGCCGGCAGAAGCGCCGGATGTGTGTTGATGATCTTCCCTGTGAAGCGCTCCACCACCTGTGGGCCAAGGATGCGCATGAAACCCGCGCTCACCACGAGGTCTGGTTCATAGCTGGAAATTTTGTCGGCCAGATCTTCGTTCCATTGTTCGCGATCAGTCTGCTTCGGCACGTACTCGACCAGGAAATGCTCGATTCCTGCGCGCTCGGCACGGTCGAGAGCCTCGCACTGCCGGTCACTGCCCACCGCGAGGATTTCTACCTTGTCGCGATCGACGTTATCGATCACGCTCTGCAGAAGTGTCCCCGTCCCGCTCGCCAGAATCACTATCTTCATCTGCTTCGTCATCCTCTGTATCCGTATCCTCGTCCGCTTCTTGGTCCGCTTTTTCGTCCGTTTTCTCTTCTTGCTCTTTTACTTGATCTTCTTGTTGGTCTTCCTGCTTTTTCTTCGTGACGCCCCCATCATTCCCGTTTTCCGGTTCCTCCGTAGGGGCGTCGTCCTCAGCAGCTTCAGCATCCTCGGCTTCCTCGGCTTCCTCGGCAGTTTCGACTTCTTGAGCATCTTCAGACTCTGCGGCAGACACCATCTCCGCCTCCGGAATGTCCTCAATAACGGTCGCACCTCGGCGCGCCATAAAGAACATCATCACAGCCGCGGGCACCAACAACCAGGCTGCGAGTTCCACAGCAAAGAGCCACTCAACAGCTCCCGCCCGCCCATACACGCCGAGCTCACCGCCGGCTAGCCAGGAAACGCAGAAGCCAATCAACCCGGAAAATGCACCCGCCCCGACTGCTTGGAGCAACGGAGCCTCGACATAGCTTCGCCCGCGCAAGAAGTTGTAGACACATCCCACAGCTACACAAGCAGGCACAGCCAGCAGCATTGGACCAAACGGAATCTGATCATTTGGGATAGCCGCGAGGATCGGCAGCGGGGGAAGGTTGACATTGTTCGCGGTAAACAAGCTCACCGCGCCGTTTCCTACATGAAACTCTCCACCGAGTAAGACCGCAATCGCGCCGATCACGACGTTGGGTACATACAAAAGGGCAACAAAGCTAAGGCCAATAACACCCATCGTGGATGAGGTGATGTCATACGCCTCGCTGAAAGCCTTCAAGTTCGTCAGAAGGTATATCAGCGCCACAGCCAGCCCCGCGGCGCTCATCCACTTGAGGAACTTCTGTGCCAGCAGCATTGATTCCACTGGCCAAGTAGACCAGCCACGGCGAAGCAGCAGTGCTCGCCATACGCGTGCCCGCATACCTATAACAATGGCTGCGCCATTGACAAGTGCAGTAGAGATTAACGCCACCAGCAGATTTGGCGGAGTCACATCGAATACGCGCGAGGCATCCCACAGCATTAACCATGCGATGCACGTAAGCACGAGGGGAATCAACAAGCTTAGGGTTGTGAATACGCGAAGCCCACGAACACTAATGGAGTTTCCAAGTACCGTCGTCGCGCGTTTCGCATGTCCCCACACCAACAACAACGCAGGCAGCAGGGGCACAAATCCTAACTTCGCACCCGCCATTTCCACCGGCGCGAGATTAAACGCCATCCACATCGATGCAATACTTGCCGGAACTTTGGCAAAGCCGGTACCGATGCCGATGAGAATGGCAATAATGACGATGACGCCCAGAGTCACAGCATGATTAATCAGCAGCTGAGGTCCAAAACGTTTGACGTGGGGCTTCCATTTCGACCACCAGCTCCCCAGAGCGGCTTTAACGCCACCACGCGACGTGGAGGCAGAGCTGGAGGAAGAAGTAGAGGTAGCCTTCACAACCTTGCTTTTAGAGGCAAGCCGGCCATCTACCGGGGTTCCCTTTGCCTGATCAGCGGCCACGAAGCGCTCATGCCCCGTGTTACTGGAACCTCCCTGGATTCCTTTGATCCTGGCTGCGTCACTACCGGACGAAGTTCGCCGGGTACGGCTCACACCTGGGCGTCGCGAAGACGATGATCGGCGGGATCCGGGGCGTTGGGCAGCAGAATCTTTACTCACCCGTCCCATTGTGCCTAAGAGGAATAGGTATCTGGCGGACTGACCCACCCGTTAGTCGTCGCTTCTTCTCTTCACCCACGCCATACTTAATCTTCTACTTGAGGGTTTGGAGGTAGCGTGCGGAAGATCACTAACATCGAAGAACACGTGAAGAAGCGACAGAAAAACGTCTGGAACAGCGGGAATGAATCATCGATCAATATCACTTCAGATCACACCACCCCCGCAATGTAACCAAAGCGTTATTTTTCGTGAATTTAGTTGCCGCAACGTTGCTCAACCGATAGTGTTACGTTCCGTTGATAACAAAGTGGTTACAAAATGCTTGCGCGAAGGCATCGAGGATCCGCCGAGGATCCGCTAGACAACGCCATAGCCCAGCAGACAGAGCCGCATTTGACAGTTGCTAAGAAACACCGAATAAGTCGAAGGGTTACAAGGACAGTGCAAAACACTACCGAGGCGAACCGTACCGGTGCCCACCGCAAGCAGGATCACAGCGCGAAGCGTCGCTTTGCGCTCGTAGCAGTCGCGACGACGGCCGTCACGACCGCTGGCGCTGCTGGTGCCGCCGCTGGTGCTTCCCAGAGCTCTGACGACGACATCGCACTGGCTTCTGAGAACACCACTCTTCTCGCCCAGGGTGAAGGCACCGGCGCTCAGGGCTCTGCAGTCACCGCCGACGGTGCAGACGCAACGGCTGCCGAAGCCCCGCAGATCCTCGAGGTTCCGCAGGCCAAGCCGGTCTCCGACCTCTCCCAGCAGCTTAATTCCGCCCTGCGCTTTGCCAAGGAGCGCACGGAGGCTGACCTGGCTGCTCGTATGCCTGAGTTTGCAAAGCCAGCCGAGGGCACTTTCACTTCCGGCTTCGGCCCACGCTGGGGTTCTTTCCACCAGGGCATCGATATTGCTAACGCCGTCGGCACCGCCATCCGCGCTGTTCACGACGGCACCGTTATCGACTCCGGCCCGGCATCCGGCTTCGGTAACTGGATTCGCATTAAGCACGATGACGGCACCATTACCGTTTACGGCCACATGGCCACTTTGGACGTCAAGGTTGGCGACCGTGTAACCAGCGGTCAGAAGATTGCTGGCATGGGTTCCCTGGGCTTCTCCACTGGCTCCCACCTACACTTCGAGGTTCACCCGAACGGTGGCGACGCCGTTGACCCGAAGCCATGGCTGGCTGAGCGCGGTATTCAGCTTTAAACCACCGAGCGTCCTAAAGGCTCTAGCGTTAAAGCCTTCAAAAGGGCCTGACTCCGATACCGCATCGGAGTCAGGCCCTTAAGTTATTTAATTGGTCCCCCGGGTTGCTTTCCCGGGGTGCTCCCCTTGGGGTGTTGGGGTGTCCCCTAGGAGAGGTACAGCTTATTGCAGAGCAGCGCCGATCTGCTTCGCCGCGTTGGTTACACCATCATTGGACATGTGCAGGGTCAGGTTGTAGCGCGGAGTCTGGTTGTCGAAGACACCAGCAACCCATGCCTTTCCACCTGGCTGGCAGGTGTCGTGGCCACGCGTGGAGCGGTGCAGATCAACGAATACGCCGCCGTTACGCTTTGCCGCGTCGTGCGCCTGACGCCAAAGCTGGCGTTCAGCTTCCTTCACGATCGGGAACGGGGCTTCAATCGGTGGCAAACCGTGGGGACGGATGAGGCAGAGACCTGCACGGTCGTTCGTCAGGTGTGGGTAGCTAACGAACTGGATGCGGGCGCCGGGAGCAACGCGCTTGATCTTCCTAGCGATGCGATCGTAGGAACGAGCCGCTGCGCGATTGTCGATCGGGGAAAGGGTGCGGTAGGTGTCGTTGGCGCCGACCATGATCGGCACGTTGCGCGTATTGCGGTTCAGCTTGCCATCTCGAATAGCTTGATCCACGCGAGCCTCCAGTGGCTCACGCCCCAAGTACAGTTCCTTGCCGTTGCAGGAGTAGTCGTCAATATGAGCTCCTGTCAGACGTTGCAGCTCGGTGGCAACGCGGAACTTACCGTGGATGCACTTGCGCTTCCCGCTTCGCTTAGCGTCCAAGATCTGGTTGAGGGTCGTGTTGGCAAAGTAGGAATCACCGATCAAAACGGTGTTGCCCGGTGCAGCCTGCGCAGCAGGGGCAAGCCCCATGACGGATCCAGCCGCGACAACTGCCGCGGTCAGAATACGTGCAATTTTCTTCATCATTTTCTCCAGTGAGTGTTTAAAGGCCGTGTCTAGCCTATCGATATTGGTTCAAAAATGTTAGGTGTTAGGAAGCATTGCTGGCATGACCTTACCAGTTGGGTTGCGAGGAAGCTCATCCAGGAAGGTCACTTCTCGGGGAACGGAATGCTCCGCAAGATTATCCCTGACCCATTCCTGCACAGACTCCTTGGTCAGCTCCTCACCTTCCGGGTTGTCGTCACGCACAATCCAGACGGCCATGCGCTTAAAACTCTCCTCGTCGTCTACCCCCTTGGCAAAGAGATCCTTCACGCCGGGCATCGGCGCCAGTACTTCTTCCACACTGCGTGGGTAGACATTTTCACCGCCGACGATGATCATGTCATCAGCTCGGCCGAGGACAAACAAGCGCCCCTCTTCATCGAGGTACCCGCGGTCGCCAATCTCCAACAAGCCATGCTTGATCTTCATTTGATCGCGGGTGTGCGCGTAGCGACGCATAGTCATGGTTCCACGGGCATAGATTCGTCCCGGAGTGTTCGGAGGCAGCACATTGCCTTCATCATCCAGAATCTTTATGCGCACGCCACGCACCGGTCGCCCAGCCAAGGATGGGTTTTCCGCAAGTTCTTCCTTCTTAGCGATAGCAACGACGCTGTTTTCCGTGGAGCCGTAGAAGTTACACACCACCGGCCCGAATTGCTTGTGCAGGCCACGGAGCAGATCTTCATGCATGGCATTTCCGGAAGACACGATGAACTCCAACGATGAGGCATCGTAGTTACCGTTCTGCGCGACCTTTAGCTGCTCCTTGATGAAGATAGGCGAGGTGATAATGCCGTTAACCCCGTAACGCTCAACATCCTCCATAGCCTGAACAGGATCGAATACTCGGCGGAAAACCACCGTCGCACGGTGAGCGAAGATCAGGTTAAGGTTCGCCCAGCCCCACGAGTGGAACATAGAAGCAGTCTGTTGAATCATCATTTCCGCACGCCACGGAATCCACGTCACAAGGTCCGCCAGGGGTGTCGGAATAGGCGGTTCCCGGTGCACAACAGCCTTAGGTGTGCCCGAAGTGCCGGAGCTCATAATGGTGATAAAGCCACGTTTCGGGATGGTAGGAAGTTTTTCCTCGGCTTCAGAAGGCGCGCGGTCGATGACCTGCTGAAAGGTCTCCCATTCCGGGTTTGGCGCCTGCGGATTTTGCAGGTCTGCCGCGTACCCAATGATCACCTTTGCACGGGAATAATCTGCAGGCAGCCGGTCTGCGAATTCCTCATCGATGATGATGGTGTGAACATTCAGTTCTTCCATGCTTTTTTGCAGCTGGACCGAGCTGGAAGCAGTATTAAGCAGGCAAATATCTGCCCCAATAAAGCCCTTTGCAACTAGCGCGTAGACAACTACGCGGGAATTGCGTGCCATCACCGCAATGTTTTTCCCCGGCCCCAACCCCATGCGCTGCAGCGCGCGGGCGAAAGCAAGCGCCTCAGTTCGAACTTCCGCATAGGTGCGCTCACCAATGTCATCGATGATGGCCGTTCGCTCCGGAGCTGCTTCTGCTGCATACCACGCCTGACGCGCAGCGGTGAAGCCATAACGGGCGATACTTTCCACCAGCTTTGCTTTACCTTTAACTCCGCCGCCCCTAACGACCACGCCCGATCGCAGCGCGGTCCCCAGGCCAGTGGCAATCGCATGAGTCTCAGCCCATGCAGCCTCGCCGAAATGCTTAAGGTTGTGCAATTTTGAGGTGATCGATTGGTTTTCTGACATACATACCCTTCTTTGTTTCCGCTAAATCCAACGAGGAGACGCATAGTTACGTTACATAACAAAAATATTCGTCGCGAAACTTTTGTCACAAAAGTCTCTTTTTTTAACGCTGCTGTGGCGTTCATCAACCTCACCGCACGACCTCTACCGACGCAAAAGCGGGCGGCGTCAGAAAAACCCCGGGAATAACCCCGGGGCCGTTACTTCGCTAGAGCTTTTCCATCGGCACACCGCCGAACAACATCAGGCGCACCGTGCCCTGGCTGCCGAAGTCAATCATGCAGGTAGTGTGTGATCCGCTGCCGTCGACGCTCTTCACAGTCCCCAAGCCGTACTTGTCGTGGTTGACCTTGTCCCCGACCGCCAAGTCCAAATCTTGGTTCTTCTTTGCGCCGGCTCCAAAGGCGGGCTTCGTATTCCTTGCAGGCTTGCGATAGGACTGGCCACCCCAGCTTCCAGAGCCAGAGCTCCATCCACCCGAGCCGCCGAAGCTCGTACCGTCGGCGTATCCTCCGCCACCCCAGGCTGAATCCACTCCGCTGCCGAAACGCGCGGGTTCCTCGCGGATCCATTCCATCAGGTTCTCCGGCACCTCAGACAAGAAGCGCGACGGTGGGTTGTTTACAGGTGCACCCCAACCACTGCGGGTAATCGCCCGGGTCAGGAACAACCGCTGCTTGGCGCGCGTAATGCCCACATAGGCCAGACGGCGCTCCTCGGCCAACTCTGTGGGGTCGCCCAGTGCGCGCATGTGCGGGAACTGGCCATCCTCCCACCCGGTCAAAAACACGACGGGGAACTCCAGCCCCTTGGCAGTGTGCAGCGTCATGAGCGTCACCATGTCCTGCTCGTCTGCCGGAATCTGGTCGGCATCAGCGACCAAGCTCACGCGCTCTAGAAAAGCCTGCAGGCTACCCAGTGGCGCCTCCCCCTCAGCCAGCATCGCCTCAGCAGCCTCATCTGCGTCAGCACTGTCTTCACCAGCGCTCCCTGCGCTAGCACCAGGCATCTCCTCATAAGCCTTCAAATTCGCCGACTCCTGAGAGAACTCATGCCCCACGCTCACCAGCTCATTCAGGTTATCCAGACGTGCCCCATCCTGCGGATCGTTGGACTTCTCCAGCAGCTCCTTATACCCAGTCACATCCAGCACTGCGGAAATCACCCGCCCCAAGTCGGGCAGCCCCAGCCCAGAACCGTCGGAGGCGGTCATCTCCATCGTCTCTGTCTCCGCCCGCAGCGCGTCCATCATGTCCAGGAACTTGCCAATGGAATTGCGGCCGCGAGCGGAAAGGCCGGCGACCTTGCCCGCGGCGGCGTCACCAAGAGCAGCCGAAAAACCTATCTCCTGGCCTTCCGCGTGCACCGTAACCTGCGCGATGGCCTTATCTCCAATACCGCGGCGCGGGGTGTTGATGATGCGCCGCAACGCCACCGTGTCATCCGCATTATCCAGCACCTTTAGGTATGCAACGATGTCACGGATCTCGCGGCGCTCATAGAAGCGCGTGCCACCGACAACCTTGTACGGCAACCCAGAGCGCACCAACACATCCTCGATCGCGCGGGAGGCATTGTTGGTGCGGTACATGATCGAAATATCGCCGTAGGAGTAACCCTCGTTATCCACGAGGTCGTCGATCTGCTGGACGATGAAATTCGCCTCGTCGTGTTCGTTATCCGCAACATAGCCGCCGATCAGCTCTCCATCGCCCAGATCCGTCCACAGTTTCTTTGGCCGGCGGCCCTGGTTACGGTCGATCACAGCATTGGCAGCGGTGAGAATCCGCTGCGTGGAACGGTAGTTCTGCTCCAAAAGGATTGTGTGAGCATCCGGATAGTCGCGCTCGAACTCCTCAATATTGCGGATCGTCGCCCCACGGAAGGCGTAGATCGACTGGTCAGCATCGCCCACTACGCACAGCTCGGATTCCGCCTTGCCCTTGCCGGCGAGTGCCGCGACCAGCTCGTATTGCGCATGGTTTGTGTCCTGGTACTCGTCGACCATGATGTGACGGAAGCGACGGCGGTAGTGTTCGCGCACGTCCGGATTGTTATTGAGGATCCCCACAACCTCGCCGATCAGGTCGTCAAAGTCCACTGCGTTCGCCGCCCGGAGACGCTGCTGGTAGGTCTTGTACAGCGTGGCGATCTGCGCGGTGTGAGGATTCGAATCGCGCTGCGCCTCCTCCAATGCACCTTGCGGGCCAACCAGCTCGTTTTTCCAATTGGAGATCACGTGCAGCACCCCGCGCGGCGAGAACTCCTTCAAATCCAGCGAGGCGTCCTTGATAATCATGGACATTAAGCGCTTGGAATCATCCGAGTCGTAGATGCTGAAGTTCGTGTTCAGCCCTGGCGCGAGGTGTGCATTGGCACGCAGCACACGCACGCAAAAGGAGTGGAAGGTAGAGACCCACATCCGCTCCGCTTGTGGACCGACCATATCCATCACGCGCTCGCGCATCTCCGCCGCGGCCTTGTTGGTAAAGGTGATTGCAAGGATCTGCCACGGCGCCACACCGTTGGCCAGCAGGTAGGCAATGCGGCGCGTCAACACACTCGTCTTACCCGACCCGGCACCCGCCACGATCAGCAGCGGGCTACCCATGTGCTCGACCGCCTGCCGCTGCTGTGGGTTAAGTCCGTTCAGCAGTTCTTCTTTTTGACGCCCAGTTTCCGCGCCCGACTGTCCAGTCGCGCGCTGCGGCTGCGGTTCTGGGCGAGGTGTGGTATGCAGACTCGCCAGTACGTTCTCATAGCCCTCCGGAGGCAGATCCTCCTCTGGTGGAGGCACCTCTTCTGCAAACAGTGTCGGTTCTTCGGGCAGCGGCAGGTCGGCGAATGGATCGTGCTGGTTGTGCATGTTTTCCCTTTGTGCTCCCTAGAAACTCTTTGTGAAACTCTCCGGCCAACTAGCGGTAGACTACAGCGCATGAGCGACAACGAAGACTCGCAGCCTGCTGAGTTCACCGTCCGAATGCCTTCCGGCACGGACGATCCTTTATCGGATTCAGAAATTCAATCCTACCGCGAGGAAATCAACCGCCTCGACCGCGCCATCATCGATGCAATTCACCGCCGTAGCGAGGTCTCAAAGGCCATCGGCAAAACACGTCTAGGTTCGGGTGGCACGAAGCTCGTCTATACGCGCGAGGTCGCGATCATTAATCAATTCCGCGAGGAATTCGGCACAGAGGGCGTAGAAATAGCAAAGGCCCTGCTGCAGCTAGGCAGAGGGCGCTTGGGCTAAAGAGCGTGGCGTTAGTGGTTTATGCCAGGCGGAAACCGGCTCCTACTCCCCCAGCCGCGTTCAGGTCAGCAGCGATAACATTCCATGCCGCACCGGCCGTCGGCGCGTGGAAAGGTCCTTGCAGCGGGGTAGTGCAGGAAGGCAGGTTGGCTACGCCACCGTTGATAATGCCGATGAGGCGGTTGCCGACGTAGATCGGGGCACCCGAATCGCCAACGGAGCCGCACAGGTGCGAGACCAGGAAGGGGCCGGAGATCGCCAGCATTGGGCCGCAAGAGGTACCCGTGGCCACTCCGGTCTTGCACATCTGCTGCAAGCTACCTGGGGTCGGTCCGCCCAGTGCGTTGAGGTGTACGTTGTTGTAGCTGCGGGTCAGGCGCACCTTGTTGTTGAACTTGATGACGGCGTAGTCCGGGTAGCCGTTACGAACGACGGTGCCGATTTGCCCCGCACGCTCGCTATCCATGGAAGTGACCGGAGCGCCGGGCTTACCGCAGTGTCCAGCGGTGATGCCCACTTTGTTCCCTGCTTTGTCATAGCCGACGACGGCCAGAGTGCAGATGTTGTTGCCTACGTAGATCGGCATGGACGGGCCTGCCAGCACGTTTGGTGCGGCGGCTCGCTGTGCTTGAGGAATGCCGGGGGAAGTGAAGTAGTGGCCGGGAATGCGGTGTGGTCCGGGCTGGCCGGTGGCCTTGAGGAAGGCATCGGCGGATCCTGCTGGAGCCGCGGAGGCCTCCGGCGCATTAAAGGTCGCACCAAATGTGGCGGAGATGGCCAGTGCCGCGCCCGCGATCAAAGCTGCGAAGCGACGGGTAGTGCGAGTGGGGACGAGTGAGGCTGTCAAGGACCGGGAGCGCATACTTTCCTTCGTTTTTGTTGGCAATGGAACTAACCCTATCGCACGAAACAGGATTCACATGCGCCACAGTGGTAACAGTTTGCTAAAGGTTACCCCTGCCTCCCAGCTACGCGGTTCTAACGCAGAACAGTGACGCTGCCGTCGCCGTTGACCTTGACCTTAGCGGCAAATGCGGCGGCCATGTTCAGGCGCTGCCAAGAACCACGTGGCCCCTGATCGTCCAGCGGAGAGCCAGACGGAATTGCCGTCTGACGCAGGATGGAGGCGCGCTGCTTGTAGGTCAGCTTCGGGAACTTCGGCAGCAGCAGATCCGGCGCAGCCTGCGGCACGATCATCGGCGCATCCTTGCGGTAGATCTTCGGGAAGCCGTAGGTCATGCGGTCGGTGTACTCGCGCACAGCCTGGTCGGTGGAACGGTAGGCCTTGTCGCCCTTGATGACCTGTGCCAGCGGGCGGCCAGCGCGCCATTCGAGTTCGGCACGCAGTTCCTTTCCAGCCTGGCGGATCGCATCGCGCATCTTCGGGTCATTCCAACGGTCAGCTGCCGCTGCAGTACCGGACATGCGGCCACCCATGACGTCCAGCGGGTAATGCACACCCATCACAATGCGGTTGTTACCAGCCTCAGACCCACGAGCCAGGATCTGCGGAGCCAGCTCCGGCAGGGTCAGCGCCAGCAAAGTGGTGGACCAGACAGCCTGGTTGGTGTGACCAGATGGGTAGGACTTGGAGGTGCCGTAGAAATTACGCGAACCGCCGTCCTGGTACTTCTTAATGCGGTTCGGAGCCTTAACGAATGGACGGTCGTAACCGAACACCATCTTTTCCACGAAGGTGGAGGATGCAACTCCGCCTGCGCGTGCCAGGTAACCGTTGCCCAGCAGGAACTGGGTCTTCGGCAGGCGGTTCTCGCGCAGGGCAGCACGGAAGTGGCGGCCAAGCTCGTCGCCCAGCGAATCGGAGAACGCATCCAGCACGCCAGCCTTGTCCGCGCGAGCGTCCTTCTGCGCGCGCTGGATAGCTGCCGGGTTGTCCTGCACAGCGTTGTTGATGTTCACAACCTTATCCAGGTTCTGCTTCATGATCGCCGGGTGGTTGGCGCGCACATCGTTGAAGCCATCGACGACATCCAGGTAGATGCCGTAGCCGTGGGAGCTGATGTCAGAGATGTAGCCACCCAGGTACTCCGGGCCGAAAGGCTGCGGGTTTGGTGCACCCGTGTGCGGCACCGGGTGCGGGTAGTTCGGTAGCCCCTGCGAACCAGCGATAGCTGGCATGCTCACTGGAGCAGCTGCGGCTTGACCTACGTTTACTGCGGAAAGGGACATCGTCGCGGCCATCACGGTCGCCGTCGTGATCTTCAGACCCTTCTTGTTAGTCACTGTTTTCCTCATCCTTGAAATGTCGACTGTGTCTTCTTTGTGAACGCCAGGCCTCCGAGCCCGCCCGGCGCGAATTCACATAGTTTTATAAACTCTCCGGAATGCTAACCCAAGTAGCTGAACTAAAGGTTAAGTTCAGGTTAGATGCGGGTGACGCGCGAGAGGGCGTCACACAATAAAACCTTGCCAGCGCGCCGCCTGCAGTGAGTCGTCATTGCCATCCCGGGAGAAAGGAAAGTTCTTCAAAACCTGGTTGGTAAAGCTTTCCACCCGCCGGTTAGCGTTGCGCAGGTCGTAATACGTCCTCATTTCCTCGTCGTAATCTGCCAGGTCGGCGGTCAAGTTCTCCCTGGTCTGGTAGCTGTTCTCCATGACGCGGAAAGCACGTGGCATGCGGGGCTTCAGCTGCGGATCCTGATTCGGCCAACCGAGGGTGAGCCCCACCACCGGGAAGGTGTAGCGCGGCAGCTCGAGCAGTTCGATAACCCCGGCAGTGTCGTTATGAATATTGCCTAGGTAGTTCGCGCCAAGGCCAAAGGATTCGGCGGCGTTCACCACGTTCTGCGCCATCAGGCAGGCATCTGTGAAAGCTTCCACAAACGCCTTCGTGCGCCCCGCAGCGCGTGGATCGCCGCCGTTTTCCCGCAGGATTTGAGCATTGCGCGCAGTATCGGCCAGGAACAACAGGTACACAGGAGCCCGGCGAACGTACTCCTGATTTCCGATCTCCGCCAGACGCTCCCGCAGCTGTCTATCCGTCACGCGAATAATGCTCGCCTGCTGCATTCCACGGGAGGACGCAGTACGCATAGCGACATCATAGATCGTTTCCAGGGTTTGCTCGTCCACCGGCTGATCGGTGAACTCCCTGATTGTGCGATGGGAAAGCTGGTGGTCGACCATGGGATTTGGACTAGTTGACATGGAATCCACCTTAACGACTGTGATGCCCCCGAGCTCTGCGACACCTTATCGAGAGCACAGACACAAAATGCACTACACTGCGCCGGGAACAAAGGTTGGCGATAATACATTTCAATACTGGTGGTTGGTGCGAAGTTTCGTATCCTCCTAAATGGCCACTTCGCAACCGATTTCACACATAGATACGTTCAAGGGTTCCAAGGAAAGTACTGACATGATCATTGCAATTATCGCCATCGTTATCCTCGTCCTACTCGTCATCATCTGGTTCGCCATGTACAACGGCCTCGTCAAAAAGCGAAACACGGTCAACGAGGCATATGCACAGATCGATACCCAGCTGCAGCGTCGCGGCGACTTGATCCCCAACCTTGTATCCACGGTCAAGGGATATGCTAACCACGAGGCGAAGGTGTTCCACGATATCGCTGAGCTGCGCAGCGCAACTGACCGCGCCCGCGCCACCGGCACTGTGCAGGATGCATCCCAGGCAGAAGCAGTGTTCGGTCGCACCATGGCCACCCTGCGTGCAACCGCAGAGGCCTACCCAGAACTGCAGGCGTCCCGCAATTTCCAACAGCTGCAGGAAGAGCTAGCCGCCACCGAAAACAAGGTCGGCTTTGCGCGCCAGTACTACAACTCTTCGACGAACAACTACAACACCGCTATCCAGTCCGTGCCGACCAACATCGTGGCCTCCGTGCACGGCTTCCGCCCCTTCGAATACTTCCAGGTGGAGGAGTCCAAGCGCCAGGCTCCCGACGTGTCCTTCTAATCTCCTCCCCCGTCACCTTCAATTTTTGTAGAGACTGCACTTTCCGCCGCCGCAGTCGAGGTGATTTCACGACCGAAAAGGAGGAACCATGGGCCACCAACCGACGACCTTCAACGAATCGCTGTCTCAGCTACGTCGGGGCATCGCCGTCGCATGGCTCGCAAACGTGCTGGTCTTGCAGCTGTCCATCGTGGCATGTGCCTGCGCCGCCTATGTCGGTACCAACGGCAGCAATATTGACTTCAACACCCTAGGCATGGTCATTTTGATCTCTGCCGGTGTTGCCATTCCGGTAGCGATGCTGATCATTCTGTATTCCTACTTCTTTTCCACCCGGACCGTACTGTCCGCGATCGGCGGGCAAAAGCGCCTGGTGGAGCAGGGCATGATCTACAACATTGTGGAAGAAATGGCGATCGCCGCCGGTATGCCTTCTCCGCCGAAGGTCTATGTGCTCATCGGAACCGGAGTGCCCAATGCTTATGCCCTGGGTGGCAAGAGAAAGAAGCCGCAGACTGGCACGATCATTGTCACCGAAGAACTCGGCTATCTGCTTAATCGCGAGCAGCTGCAGGCCGTGATCTCCCATGAGATGAGCCACCTTACCGCCGAGGACAACCGGGTCATGACCCAGCTAGTGGCGATTGCGTCCGTCATCTCCATCCTGCAGTCCGCGTTTATCTACGGAAGTTTGAGCTCCAATAACCGCAATCGCTCCAACTCGAACTCCAGCGGTGGTGGCCATGCGGTTGTCGCACTCGTCATTTTCTTGGTCTCCTTCTGCGTCATCCTGGCAGCCCCTGCGCTGTCCAACATTGCGAGGGCCTATATGTCGCGCTATCGCGAGCAACAGGCCGATAGCCATGGCGTTTCGCTCTGCCGCAACCCCACTGCCCTGGCACAAGCCCTCATCACGATCCGTGCATTTCACCAGGCCAACCCGCACACGGTGGATAACTCCATGTACGGTAGCCCCGGTTCCTTGGCTCTATATGCACCGGAGAGAGACATCATCGAGAGTTTCCACAACTCCGACCAGAGCAAAAAGGGCGGCATGTTCGAGCGGGCAATGAATAAGCGGCGGAATTTCTCCGCCACCCACCCGCCAATCTGGGAGCGCGTCGATGCATTGATCGCCATGGGGGCTTATGTGCAGGATTTTGTCCCTCATGTGCCACAGCATCAGCAGATCTCCGGGCACATCAAGTAGCCTGGTGCGTTCTATGAACCCTGAAGCGCCACGAGCTCCCCTCTCCTATACCTCGACCGTTGGCTTCCCAGAGCTGAATATGGCGCGGGTCATTAACGCAGACTTCGATACCGCCGCCGACCGTCTCTTCAGGTGGGGCGTGCAGCGCAGCGGACTATTCCGTGTGCACCCCACGCATGAGGTCGTGGAACTCAATGCGGAAGTTGCCTTGGGATTTGGGCCGTGGACCTTCCGCTGCCGGGTGGTTGATGTGTTCGCCGAACCGGGACGTTGCGGCTTTACCTACGGCACTCTCCCCGGCCACCTCGAGCGCGGAGAAGAGACCTTTACCCTCGAGCGGTTGCACCATGGCCGGGTTCTTTTTCTTGTTGACGCCAAATCTCAGCCCGCTCGCTTCCCCGCTTTACGTCGACTTATCGACCTGCCTCGGCGTGCTTTGATTCGCCGCTTCTATCTGCGCGCGTTGGACGACTAGCACGATAAACGGCAAGACAGCGAGAGCTGCAATGCCACACGCAGGTCTTATAAGCAGTCCCAGGCAAATTCGACCCGATCGAAGTTGCGCGCAGCGAGGTCATCGGGATGGATATAAAAGTTTCCAACTCCGGTGTCGCCCCATTCGCAAGGGAGGTCCTGGTCTATTCTCGCGAGCACTATTCGGGGATCAGACGGATGGAAGGGGTCGCGGTTCAGAAGAATTTCGTATCCACCGAGCGAGGATCCGTTTGCAGACGGATAGTCAATGGGTTCTAGGAACTCATCGGCATGGGGATAGACAGTGAAGCCCTCTTGTTCTGCGCGCCCGACAGCCGCGGCAAACGCATCTTTCCTCGATCCTTGACCATCACGGCTGGGCTTCTCGAAAGTCGTCTCCCCGCCGATTACCCAACGCGAAACAAGGCTTCCCCTAAACGTGTGAATATCCACGTAATCCTGGCCTCTTCTAAGCAGGGTGCGGGGACCTTTCGGATCAAAAATAGCCCGACCGTACTCGTGGGCGCTATAATCAACCTCCTGGTCGATTCGAACTCCATCGATCGTGACGGGATCGAGTGGCTCGGGAGCTGGATGCTCGCCTGAATGCAGGATCTCTTCCTCAGGCATCTCACCTACATGCGGTGCAGAAAGGTCTTCGAAATACCTGGCGAACGGGGTGGGTTCTTGGCACGAATCCTGCTGGTTCGGCGCCATCAAAAAATCACCCCAAAAATCAGTATCAGGCACGAATAACTGAAGGAGCCCGGTCGTGGGGAACCCCGGAAGCTGCTCGAGCTCAGAGAAATTGAACTGGGCAATGAAGAACATGGGCCGACCGTCGTAATACGGGTAGGGTGCATGCTCCGGAAGGTAGGGGGTGCCACATACCTTCGAAGTGGTGGGCGAATCGGGGCGTGAGCTTTCTTTAAGCGCAAGAGCAGGGCGGGTGGGAATGCTATCGAAGGAGTACTTCAGGTCATACACGATATCGGAGTAGGCCACTCCAACAACTGTAAGGGAAGCTGCTAACCCCCGCATATATCCAGGAGACAAAAAGAAGCGCCCTCCTCTAACGTGAAAGCTAGAGGAAGGGCGCTATTGGTAGCGGGGGCAGGATTCGAACCTTCGACCTCTGGGAACGTTGACGAAAATACCGCCATGTGAGGAAAGCGTTTGCGAATAGGTAGACATGAGCACTCCTTGCCAAATACGGAAATGTGCGATCAGTCGCGTATTTGGCACCGGCTCTGCCGTGCGGTATCACCGTATCCTCACTCTACGCACTCCAGCGTGCTCAGGGTGCCGCTAGCACTGTCTAGAATGCGCTAGCAGGGTGCAAGAGCGCTAGAGACGCAGAATAGTGCTGGGTCTGGGCTGTTATGCGCCAGCTTCAAGGCGCTCGATAGCACGGCAGATGGTTGGCCGAGAGACATCGAATGTCCTGGCTACAGCGCTGACGGACTTCCCGCCGGCGATGAGTTCTTTTGCGACTTGCGCCTGCTCGTTACTGAGCTTTGGCTTCGGCCCAGCAACTCGGCCCTGGGAGCGGGCGTGCGCCACACCTTCACAAGTGCGCTGGATCAGTAAGTCTCTTTCCCGCTCGGCGAGTGAGGCCATAACGTTGAGAACTACTTTGTCTGCGAGGCGGGAGGTGTCCAGCGCTGGTTCCGGCACCTTGACGTTGATGGCACGCTTAGCCAGTTCAGCGATGGTGTTCACGGTATCTACGAGGTTGCGGCCGAACCTGTCCAGCCGGGTTACAACCAGGGGTCATCGGGGCGCATGTACGCCAGTGCATCATCGAGACCGGGCCGCTGCCAGTTCGTGTCGGAGATGGTGTCTAAGTAGATGTGCTTAGGGTCGCAGCCAGCCTCAATGATGGCGTCGCACTGGGTGTCGAGCGACTGCCCCTGCTTCGATGTAGAGACGCGGGCGTAACCCAATGAGCATGGCTAGTCCTCCACCGCTTCTTCGAGGTCTGCGGGCAGGTTGTGGTTGAGGACGTACTCACGCAGCAGTCGGTCAATCGCCATGCGGATCTTAAAGCGCGACAGTTTCTTTCCCATCTGTTGACGAAAGTAATCGGCAGCAGCGTCGAGATTGACAGAGTCAACGACATCATCGAAACGGCCATACTCGTTGAGATGCGGCTCATCGACGTGCACCGCAAGCATAGTTCGAAGAAGGTCTGCATCGACGCCAATAGCTTGCACAAGCTGGTCGATTTCACGATCCTGCTGCGTGAGCTTGTAGTCGTTAATGTAATCCTGCACGGTTTTGCCAGGCACGAGAACAGCATCACCGGACTGGATGTCATGGAGCCAGCGGTTAGCATAGACCTGGTCTTCCGCGCTTAAGCGTGCAAAGCCAGCGTGCAGGTCTGAGAGCAGCTCATCGAGTGCAACCTGCGGCAAGCCAGCCTCAATAGCGCGTAAGTACTTCGTGTACTTCGCGTTGAGGTAATCAGCGTCGATACGTGCAGTGTCGATATGGGTGATGTGGACGTTGAGGTCGTAGGGCGGGCGATCATCCCCGTCTCCCCCGCCTGGTTCCGGTTCGGGTTCACCGTCTGAACGGTCAAGTTCCTTGTAGCGCGACAACAACGCGATGTACACCGGCTCGGTCAGTTCCACTTCAATCTCGTTGTCGGCAAACTGGTACGTGTCTTTCTCCCAGGTAAAACCCTGGATTTGAGCTGCTTGGAGATGCTCGTACAGTTCGGGAAGTACCTTTGCGAACTCAAGGCGGTCGGCTTCATCGTCCGGCAATCGAGAGAAGTCATCGATGCCAGCAAAAAGTCGCTTAATAACGGTAAAGCACTGGTTTATTTGAATTAAGTGTTCGTCAAGGCGATCGACAAACAGCCCGAAGGGTTTATCACCAGAGTAGAGCTTCACTGCGGCGTCAATGTTGCGCTGCATCGTGTACGGCTTGCGGTAGAAGCGGATAGAGCCGAAGGGCTTCTCTGGGCCAAAGACACGGTTAGTACGCGAAAAAGCCTGGATGATGTTCTCGTAGGCGATGACCTTGTCCAGATACAGGGTGTTTAACCACTTGGAGTCGAAGCCAGTAAGCATCTGATCGACGACAATGAGCAGGTCAATCTGCTTATCGTGTGTAAACGCCGGCGTGTTGTACGGTGCCTTGTGTGCCAGCCGCGCAGCAATATCGCGCTTAAAAGCGTCATGCATCGGCATCGTGAAGTGCTGGTCAAACATGGTGTTGTAATGCTCAAGCACTTCGATGAGGCCGTCTTCTTTTCTCAGTTGCGCTTCCCCGGTGTTGTCGATATTCGGATCGAACAGCGCCGTCACGTTCAACTGCGGGTAAGCATCACGGAAGATGCGAAAGTACTCGATTGCCTCAGGGATCGAGTGCGTAGCCAAGATGGCATGGAAAGCGCTGTTTCGGCTTAGGTGTCCCCAGTGCTTCGCGATGTCGGCAGCGACAGCAGCACGGTGCTCAGGCTGGTTGTACTGCGACATCGGCAGGTAGTCTTCGATGCCTTTGTCGTAGGAGCCGTCATCATGGCGCACACCAGCCATCGGGACCTTTGCCTTGTCCATGAACTTGAGGAAGACCTTTTCTTTCTTCGGGTCACTAAAGGCATCTTGCTCATTGATAGCCTTCGCTTGTTCCAAAGCAATGGTTTCACGCACATCATGCGCGCGGAAGGTCTCGACCATCTCAGGATCGAAGCCGAGCACATTGCCGTCACGAATACCATCGGCAATGGAATAGCGGTGCAGCTCATTGCCGAAGATAGTGGCCGTAGTGGCGCGTACCTTCTGGTTCTCGTCGTGGATCGGAGTACCTGTAAAGCCGAAGAGCAGCGCGTCTGGCAGCGTGGTCTTGATGCCCAGCAGCATGTCACCAAAGGTGGAGCGGTGTGCTTCATCAACGATGAAGACGATGCGCTTATCACGCAGTTTCTTCAGGACTGGCGCGCGCAGGGTCTCAGCCTGCAAGTGATGGAACTTCTGTAGCGAAGTAACGATCAGCACCGACGTGTCGTTTGTCAGCAGCCGCAGCAGTTCATCAGCGCTAGCGGTGTCTGAGACATCGATGGTATCTCCGCCATAGCTACGGTAATTCGCCAGAGACTGTGTACCCAGCTCGACACGGTCAAGCAGGAACACAACCTTATCGGCGTTTTTAGAGTCAGCGATAAGCTGCGCGGTCTTAAAGCTAGTGATCGTCTTGCCAGAGCCGGTGGTATGCCAAATGTAGCCGCCCTTATTGTCACTACCCCACTCGTGGCTTTCCACCCGGTCAGCAATGCGGTGCGCTGCAAAGTACTGGTACGAGCGCATGACCATGAGCACGCCCGCTGCGCGGTCAGTGACGGTGTAGAACCCGATGAGTTGGTGCGCCATGGGGATCGACAGCAGTGAAGTTACAACCGCAGGCCAGTCGTTGATCGGCTCATTGTTGAAATCAGCCCAGTTGAAGAAGAAATCAGGGTTGAACTTGCCCCCAGGGCCGGGATTAGCGAAGTACAGCGATTCAGTCGGCGTCATCGCAACGAAGATCTGTACCAGTGAAAACAGGCCGGTGTAAACCCCTTCATGGGCGTATTTAATGATCTGGTTCGTAGCCTGCGAGACAGGCACACCAGAGCGCTTTAGTTCCAGATGGATCACCGGCATGCCATTGATGAGCAGCATGAGGTCACCCCTACGCTCCGGCATGAGCTTGTGTGCTGCAGTGGAGAACTTCGGCTGCCGTGCGATCTGATAGCAGGACTGACCACCGGCGATCTCGCGGCGGTCGTAGATTTTAAGGCTTACCTCTTTGCCCAGATTGTGCGCCTCAGGTGCATCGCGGGTAATGGCGACACTACGCCCGTTGATGAACTCGTTGAGCAGCAAGGGCGTGCGCAGCTCCGTGATCTGCTCAATGATTTGGTCCATCTCAGTCGATGTCAGCGGTACATCGCCGAGCCGGTCCTGGTCACGGTTGTTGTTGTAGAGGATCTCAGCCCAGTTTTCGATGAGCTGGCGCTCTGTGGGACGGTCGAGCACCTCATCCCAACCATGACGGTGCAGCATAGCGACAACGTCGTCTTCGAAACGTGCTTCGTCTGTGTACGTCAGTGGTGTAGTCATAACGAGTGCTCCTTAGACGAACATGCGCTGCAGCAGCGCAGTCTTCGCTTGGACAAGTTGAGTGATGTAGCTGGCTTCAGCTGCGATAAGCGAATCGAGGTTGGAGAAAATCTCACTGATAGCGCGCTGTTCTTCAAAGGACGGAAAAGAAAAGTCAGTTTCAGTCAAGGTTGAAATTGAGATAGAGCTAACCTTGGTTCCCTGCATTTTCGACAACAACTGGTTGTGAAAACTAGGGGCATTGAGAGCGTGCCCGAGAAAACCGGGGGCAAAGGCTCTGTTAGGTCGTGCAGAGATTGTGTGCAATCCAGCGAGAACAAGTTTGTCAGAAACACCCTGTATCTCTACGCACTTACCTACAGTGGAGTCCTCAGCCGCATCCGCAAAGAGAATGTCTCCATCAAAAAGACTCTGTCGAGATACGTTTGAAAGTCGATCAACATGACGAACAAAAGGTATCTCGATATGAGCAGCATCCACGACAGAGTCGTATTTCACAAGGATGTCCCCGTAATGGATGTTCATTGCCGAGGTCGGTACGTCAGTTAGCTCTGCCCGGCTCAAACTATTATGCCCGCGATAGTCGACCAAGTCGGAGAAAGCATGTGTCTCCCACCCACCATCGAAACCACCAAGCCGCAACTCCGGCTCATCGGCACCGTCTTGCGGGAACATGCGCTGCAGCAGTGCGGTTTTGGTCTGCTGCAGGTTGGCGCGCTTGGCGCGGTGTTGTTTGATAAGCGCGTCGAGATCAGAGAAGAGTTCACCTATAAGGCGCTGTTCTTCGAGAGTGGGAGGGACAGATATCCGGTACTCGTTTAGCACACTCCGAGTTAGTTGAGGCTGCGCACCACCAGTAACCAGGGATTTGAGTGATCGGGATCTTAAGTTCCCGTAAAGAAACCTCTTGTCGATACCGCTGCTGTCGACGTTCACAACCATCGAGTTACCAGTAATCCAAACCGGACCCGATACATAGCTTGGGGTACCCGTGTTCTCACCACGAGCCGAAATAGTTACTTGATCGGCGGTGTGGTTAGCTGCGTTGTAGAAGCCAATGAAACCATTCGCTCCGAAGACAGGCACACCTGATTGTTGTAGATCTTTACTCGCGATTGTTTGAGGTTGATACATCCAGGCAATGTCAGCGAGCCTAGTATACGTCCAATTACTGAAGTGTCCCAGGTTTTGTTCCGTTTGAGTAGATGGGAAAATCTGGAATATACCAAGAAAATTTGACCAGGATGCCAAGGACCGTGTGGTCCGTCTCGTGGAAGACCGCATCTTGGCGGAAAATAT
>NZ_JBRBCA010000014.1:0-40655 GCF_053479475.1 Corynebacterium sp. 22-2729 | reverse complement strand
TGTGGTTTGTCGGTGGTTGTTAGCGGTGGGGTCACGCCCGGTCCCTTTCCGAACCCGGAAGCTAAGCCTACCTGCGCTGATGGTACTGCACCTGGGAGGGTGTGGGAGAGTAAGTCACCGCCGGCATTAAAACTTGAAAAGAATCTGGCCCAGAGCCTTTCTCCGAATAGGGGAAAGCGCTCTGGGTCTTTTTGTATGTTCAATTGTGATCTCGGTCTTGGCTCCGAAAATTCGTGAAGCACAGCTTATAATTAGGTTTATCGAATAGTTTTCCTGCGGTGCTACCCGCAGAGCAGGCACTACCCCATACATATTGGGGAATACAGAGGAGTTAAGGGAGCTAGGCTAATGCAACAGCAAAAAGAGACCACCCATTCCAATAGCGCTGCTCGCGCTGTAAACCTGCAGCGCATCTATGGACACGGTGAAACAGAGGTTCGCGCTGTTGACGGTATTTCTATCGACTTCCTCGACGGCCAATTCACCGCAATTATGGGACCAAGCGGCTCCGGCAAATCAACGCTGATGCACTGCATGGCCGGACTTGACTCCATTTCCAGCGGCAAGGCATATATCGGTGATACCGATATTTCAACCCTCCGCGACAAGGAGATTACTGCTCTTCGCCGCGATCGGCTGGGCTTTATTTTTCAGTCCTTTAACCTGGTTCCCACGCTCACGGCAAAGGAGAACATCACGCTCCCACTGGACATTGCAGGGGAGAAGGCTAATCAGGAATGGTTCGATGAAGTAGTGCAGCGTCTTGGACTCAAAGGACGCTTGCAACACCGCCCCTCTGAGCTTTCAGGTGGTCAGCAGCAGCGCGTAGCATGTGCACGCGCTCTCGTTTCCCGACCCGACATCATTTTCGGTGACGAGCCCACCGGCAACCTGGACTCGAACAGCTCCGCTGAAGTGCTAAGCATTCTTCGCAGCGCCGTGGACAAGGATGGGCAAACAGTTGTTATTGTGACCCACGATCCAAAGGCAGCCTCCTACGCAGATCGCGTGGTGTTCCTTGCCGATGGTCGCATCGCCGATGAATTAGCCAAGCCCGATGTAGAGTCCATCCTCGGAGTCATGGGCAAGCTGGAGGATCACTAGTCATGCGTAGACACACCCGCGCTGTAGCAAAGGTCTCCTATCGAAGCGTCCTTGCCAACAAGATTCGCTTCCTTCTCACGATCATCGCCGTAGTGCTTGGAACTGCGTTTATTTCCGGTTCCTTCATGTTCACTGACATGATGCAGAAGTCCTTCACCGGAATCTTCGAAAACGTTTACTCCGCTGTAGACGTAGAAGTCTCCCAGAAGAAACCAACCAAGCCAATCACTGTCGAGACAAAGAAGCAGCTGCAAGAAAACCAGGATGTCAAGGGTATCTCCATGGCGTCCGAAACCACTGCAGTAGTTGCTAAGGACGGAAAGCAACTTAGCACTGGCGGAGCTCCTTCCGTACTTTTCCCCAATGACTTCACTGAAGGCGCTCCCGGCCCCTCGGTTAACGTGACTGACGGTAGCGAACCCAAGGGGGAGAAGGAGGCGATGATCAACGGCGATGCCGCAGAGAAGCATGGCGTGCACATCGGCGATACGCTCAAAGCTATCGACATTCGGGATAGCCATGAGTACGAGATCGTGGGTATCTATGACACGGATTTTGCCGTAGGCGGCTACCTAGGCTTGGGCGTAGATCCTGAGACTTATATCAAGCGATACACGGACGGTACTTTCCCGGACGGCTTCTGGCTGTCTGCTCGCGACGGAGTATCTCCGGAGCAACTCAAGAGTTCAATTGAGCAGAAGTACCCCGACTTCAAGGTTGTTACCGGCGACTCGATCGTGGAGAAGTCCTCCAAGGAGGTGAAAGAAGGCCTCAGCTTCGTCACTTACTTCCTCCTTGCCTTTGGCCTGGTCAGCCTTCTCGTCGGCGCTTTCATTATTGCCAACACCTTCTCTATGGTGGTGGCGCAGCGTATCCGTGAGTTTGCGCTGCTCCGCTCCCTGGGAGCTTCACGTGGGCAACTCACAACCTCCGTGGTGTTCGAGGCCATCCTCGTTGGCATCGTCGGATCCGTCCTGGGCATTATCGCGGGCATGGGGTTGGCGAAGGGGATCTTCGCTCTCATGGATCAGTTCGGCTTCGGCCTCCCGAACTCAGGGCTTACCTTGACCCCACAGGCAATCATTCTGCCTTTGATCGTTGGTGTCCTGATCACGATTCTCTCGGCATGGGCACCTGCCCGTCGTGCCGGTCGCGTGCATCCAGTCGAGGCGATGCGTTCCGGCGATGTCTCCAGTTCGTCGCCGTTGAAGTTGCGTACCATTTCGGGGCTGGTCGTAGTTCTTGCGGGTGTCGCCGCTGCAGTTACCGCGCTGTTGCTTAGTGACGCCGAAACGAGCAACCGGGCATCGATCCTCGGACTCGGCGCTCTACTGGTGATTGTCGGCACTTTCCTGGTCTCTCCGGCACTATCGATTCCAGTTGTCCCAGCACTGGGACGCGTACTTGGGGCTCCCTTTGGCGCGGTTGGAAAGTTGGCGTCCACAAACTCGCGCAGGAATCCGCGACGCACCGCAACAACTGCATTCGCGCTAACCCTCGGCGTGGCACTCGTTGCCGCATTTGGCATGGTCGGTGCGACGATGAAAAGCGCCATGGAGGACATGATTGGAGATACCGTCAAGTCCGATCTGGTGGTGAGCGGTCCTGCGAACCAGGGGTTCCCATTGCCTAAGGGAGTAGAAAAGGCAGTGGCAGATACGGATGGTGTGGAGTCCCTTTCCACCGTCGGCACGACACCCATCAGCGTCGGCAAAGCCAAGGGTGAAAGCAGCGTGAACTACTCCGGCAGTTTCTCCTTCTTCTACAAGGGGGATCTGGGGAAGTCCATGGGGCTGAAGTCCTTGGGCGGAAACCTGGAGACTGAAAAGCCCGGCTTCTATGCCTCTGAGAGTAAGGCCAGCCAAATGAAGTGGAAGGTCGGCGATTCCGTGCCGATCTACCGCGTAGGCCAAGGAAAGCTAGGCGAAGTAAAACTTCTGGGAATCTATACGGAGCCGATTCAACCGCAGACATTACTCAATGAAGCTGCGCTCAAGCCCTACCTCGGTCAGGGGAAACCGATCTCCGAGGTCGATGATCTACGAGTTATGCAGATCTTCGTTCACGCTAAGGACGGCGTTCGGGAACACGAACTACAGGAGAAGGTGCGCAAGTCGGTGGAGCCCTTCATCGTGGCTGATGTCCTCACCACTACCGAGTACGCAGGTACGGTGTCGAAATCCATTGACCAGCTGCTGATGATCCTCAACGCAATGCTGGCGCTGTCCATCCTGGTGGCCATCCTGGGCATTATCAACACCCTGGCATTGAATGTGATCGAGCGTAAACAAGAGATCGGCATGTTGCGTGCGGTGGGTATGTTCCGCCGACAGGTAAGGCGGATGATCACCCTAGAGGCTGTACAAATTGCCATCTACGGTGCACTACTCGGTGTGCTGATCGGCGTGGGGCTGGGCTGGGTATTTGTGAAGGTGCTGGCCGCCGAAGGTCTGGACAAGGCCGTTCTACCTTGGCAGTTGCTACTTACAATGGTGGTTGGCTCCGGTATCGTTGGCGTGCTTGCCGCGCTATGGCCGGCGCATAAGGCGGCAAAGACATCCCCGCTCGAGGCGATCGCCGACTAGGGGAGCTACGTATATGGGGTTCGGAAAGTCTTGCGAAAGTCTTACAATGAAAAACTATGAGTGAGCAGACCCCGAACTCCGATATCGTGAGCCTGCCCGGCAGCAGTCGTGACGTGCAGCTGGGCGTGGAGCCGCTGACCGCGCAACAGCAGTTGGAGCAGCTGAATAACTTCTTCGAGGATAATTACCCGGAGATCTTCAACTCCCTGGTCACCGATGAGGGGGTTACCTACAAGGAGCAATCCTGCCCCGTCCCTGCGGACCTCGTGGATGATACTGAGCGTATGTGGGCGCGGGTACCTGACCTGCTAGCGCACAGCAGCTTATTGGTGCTGGGGGCTGGTTTGGATCACCGCATGCCCCACGTTGCTTATACCGCACAAGTGCGAGCAGAGCCCTGGACAGCACAGCATGGTGCGCTGCCGGATGGGGTTGTTGGAACGGTTCTGACGCCCCCTAACCCCAGTGGGGCAGTAGCTGTCAGTCTGCATGGAGGGCCGGGTTGGTTTGGGGATGGTGCGAGCCACGACCAGTTCTGGCTGCCGCTGTTCGCGGCACTAGCGGAGCGCTCCGGGGTGACGATTGTGGATCTGACATATCCACTACCTGGCTATGGATCCTGGGAGCTCAGTCAGCAGGATGTTGCGGAGGCTATCTTTCAGATCAAGTCGGAGCTGGCGCCGAAGGCATTCGGCCTGGTCGTCTTTGGTAGTGGGCTCGTTGCTGCCGGCCAGGTGGTGAGCACGGCGCCGGATTTGAATTTCCTGGCGGCCCTAAGCCCGCGAATCCCGGAGGGGTTCGCGGTGGATATTGCAGGGGTGCCGACGGCTATTTCCATTGCACGTTTCGATAGCAGGGGAACCGCGGGTGGCGTCATTAAGAAGTACTTCGAAGAAAGTGGCGCCGAGGTGCAGTTTTACGAGTACGACAGTGAGCACATCATTGCCGCACCTGCTGTGTGGCGGCAGCGCATTGATGATCTGGCTGGGTGGCTGCGACAGGCAGTTGCAGATTGTTGAACAACATTCTAAGGTGATACGGATCACTAATAGAAAGGTGCTTTAATGTCCAACACAGACGAGCACACGGGTAACCAGCCCGAAACCGCCCGCGCTGCCACATTCACCGCATCGCTGGGCGCAATGTTCCTCATGGCCACGAGCGCCATCGGCCCGGGCTTTATCACCCAGACCACCGTCTTTACAGTGAAGATGGGCGCAGCTTTTGCGTTCGCAATCTTGGTATCGATTCTCGTGGACATCGCCATTCAGCTCAATGTTTGGCGTGTGCTGGGCGTATCCGGTAAGCGTGCCAACGAGCTAGGCAATGAGATTCTGCCGGGGCTCGGCTGGGTCATGGCTGCTTTCGTCTTCGTTGGTGGCCTGATCTTCAACATCGGCAACATCGGTGGCACGGGTCTGGGCCTCAATGCGATGCTTGGTCTGAATCCGCTTATCGGTGGTGGTCTGTCAGCGGCCATCGCCATTTTCGTCTTCCTGTCCAAGCGTGCGGGCATGGCTCTGGACCGTATCGTGGTCGGCTTGGGCGCGATCATGATCCTGCTGATGATCTACGTCGCGATTGTCTCTTCGCCGCCACTGGGCGAAGCGCTGCAGAATACCGTGATGCCGGACGAGGTGGACTTCCTGGTGATCACCACGCTGATCGGTGGCACCGTCGGCGGTTACATCACCTTTGCAGGTGCGCACCGCATGATCGATTCCGGACAGACTGGCGTGCATAACGTAGGCACGATTACCAAGGTCTCGGTCTCCGGCATCGTGGTCACAGGCGTGATGCGTATGCTGCTGTTCCTGGCAATCCTCGGAGTGGTCGCCTCGGGTGTGACCCTGGCTGGCGACAACATGGCCGCTGATGCATTCCGCCACGCAGCCGGTGACATCGGCGTGCGCTTCTTCGGCGTGGTGCTGTGGGCTGCAGGCTTGACGTCTGTGGTGGGCGCCTCCTACACCTCGTTGACCTTTGTGACGCCACAGTCCATGAAGAAGTCCACCTTCAACTGGCTTGTTGTTGCGTTCATCGCTGTGTGCGCAGTGATTTACCTGGTCCTCAACAAGGCACCGCAGAAGCTACTGATCTTTGCTGGTGCGTTTAATGGTCTGATTCTGCCGATCGGCTTCGCTGTTGTGCTGTGGGTAGCCTGGCGCCGCCGTGATCTGATGCAGAACTACAAGTACCCGGCATGGCTGCTGATTCTAGGCGTTGTCACCTGGTTGTTGACGCTTTACCTGGGTTGGAGCTCGATGAGCAAGTTGCCAGAAATCTGGGCCTAAGACGTTTATCGAAGGAAAGGGGAGTGGAAGTGCAGACATTCCAGAATCCTGGAGTGCTCTCACCACGACAGGCGCGTGAGATCTTCCGCGGGGGCACTGTGACACACACCTCCGGCTACTCACGGGGCTACGCGCAGGCAAATCTGATCACATTGCCGCAGCAACAGGCATTCGACTTCCTCCTCTTTGCTCAGCGCAATCCCAAGCCTTGCCCGCTGCTCGGAGTGCTAGAGGCTGGACAGGTCTCCTCCGAACTGCTGGTGGATGGCGATATCCGCAGCGATATTCCGTTGTACCGCGTATACCGCGATGGGCAGCTGGAAGCGGAGGTTCCGGACGTGCGTGACGTGTGGCGCGATGACCTGGTGAGCTTCATTATCGGCTGCTCCTTTACCTTCGAAGCAGCACTGCTGGATAACAATGTGCCAGTAGAACACATCGCCCAAGGGCGGAACGTGCCCATGTATCGGACGAATATTGAGACCACCCCTGCGGGAGTGTTTTCCGGGCCGATGGTTGTATCTATGCGACCAATTCCCGCCTCCCAGGTGGCCGATGCGGTGCGGATCACCTCGCGTTACCCGGCAGTGCACGGCGCTCCGGTACATGTGGGCGACCCGACCGCAATCGGCATCGAGAACCTGGATCAACCCGACTTTGGCGAATCCGTGGATATTCCTGCGGGCACAATTCCGGTGTTTTGGGCATGTGGAGTGACCCCGCAATCGGTGGTGATGGAGTCCCAGCCGGAGTTCGCTATCTGCCATGCACCGGGCCACATGCTGATTACCGATGCACGCGACGTGCAGTATCAGGTGCCCTGATCGTTATGGGGACTCGACCCTCCAGCCTTATCACCCTCAAGCCTTATAACTCCGGCACAGCAAACTAGCCGAAGTAGCGATCGATATTGTCATGCGTGTGCTGCAGGGAACCAGCTAACTGGTTAGCTGCAAGTTCCCAGCGCTTCTCCGCAATCAGATCCGTTACGGCTCGGTTCTGGGCGATGAACTCCACATGGAACTGGTGATTCAGTCGGTTAGCGCGCACAAAACCCAAGCGCATCTGAGCCAAAATACGATCCATCGTCTGATTGAGCCCTTCCGACCCCGCGCTGACCACGATCGCACGGTGAAACGCCTGGTTTGCATCCGCAATCGCGCGGATATCGTCATCAGAGGCATCCCGGCCAGTGGAATCTCGTAGCTTTTCCGCCGTGGATACGATGCCCTCCAGCTTCTGTAGCCCTTGTCGTGCTCCCCACAAGAGGGCACCCGGTTCCAACACCAGGCGACTGGCGTACATGTCACGCAGATCTTCGCGGGTGGGTTCCACAATAAAAACACCCCGGTTGGGGATCCGCTCCAGCAGCCCCTCCGAAACCAGGGTGGCGAAAACCTCCCGCAAGGTATTACGGGAGATTCCCAGTGTTTGAGCCACATTCACCTCGTTCAGCTTTTCGCCGGGAGCATAAGTCCCGGAGGCGATGCCGTCGAGGAGGCGAGAGTGCGCAATAGCTGACTGGGAGTGCATAGCACTACAGCCTATTACGCAACGGTGCTCAAGATTAAGCGATGTGGCCCAGCGGGTCGCCCTTGGACACATTGTCGCCCGGGTTGAGGCTCGCCAGAGTGATGGTGCCAGATGTTTTAGCCTCCACCGTGGATTCCATCTTCATCGCCTCGATCGTCGCGATCGGCTGACCGACCTCCACCGAATCGCCATCGGAAACCTGCCACTTCACCAGCACACCAGTGTAGGGGCACTCCACCGCGTTGCCGGCGGTAGAAGCGCCTGCTCCGGACTTGTCAGCGCCAGCGTTGGAACCAGCGGCAGACGAGGTTGAGGTGGCGTCAGCACCAGCCGAAGGGGTAGCAGCAACGCCGAAGGAGGAAGGAACGCTCACGCGGTGTAGGCGACCATCGATTTCTACGGTAAGGGTGGTGCGCTCCGTGTACGCATCCTCGACGTCCTCGGGGGAAGAGCCGGCGTAGCCAGCGCCGATGCCCGGCTCGTACTCCTTGTCCACCCAGTCGGTGTATACGTGCAGATCATCGCCGCAAAACGCAGGGTGGGTCACGATGTCCTTGTGGAACGGCAATACCGTGCGTACACCCTGGATACGCATCTCAGCCAGTGCGGCCTGGGCGCGGCGCAGCGCGACCTCACGGTTCGGCCCCTTGACGATGAGTTTGGCCATCAGCGAATCGTAGAAACCCGGAATCGTGGAGCCAGCGCGCACACCAGCATCCACACGAATGCCGGGACCAGTTGGGATCTCGAACTGGGTCACGGCGCCAGGGGAGGGGACGAAGCCGTTGGCCGCATCCTCTGCATTGATACGGAACTCGAAGGCATGGCCATCGCTAGCTGGATCTTCATCGAAGCTCAGCGGCAGGCCTGCGGCAATGCGGAACTGCTCGCCGACAATGTCCACACCGGTCACGGCTTCGGTGACTGGGTGCTCGACCTGCACGCGAGTATTGACCTCCAAGAAGCTAACGGTGCCATCCTCGGCGACAATGAATTCCACCGTGCCTGCGCCCGTGTAGTTCGCGGCCTGGCAAATGTCGCGGGAGCCCTCGATGATGTCATTGCGCTGCTTGTCGGTGAGGAACGGAGCCGGAGCCTCTTCGACCAGCTTCTGGAAGCGACGCTGCACCGAGCAGTCACGCGTGCCGATGACACGCACGTTGCCGTGCGTATCGGCCAGTACCTGCGCCTCGACGTGGCGGGGCTTGGTCAAGAACTTCTCCACGTAGCACTCACCACGACCAAATGCCGCCTTGGCCTCGCGGCCTGCGGACTCAAACGCAGCTTCGATGTCGTTGTAGTCGTGGACGACCTTCAGGCCACGGCCACCGCCGCCGAAGGCAGCCTTAATCGCGATAGGCATGCCGTGCTGGTCTGCGAAGTCGCGGGCCTGCTCCCAGTTCGGGATCGGGTCCGGAGTGCCGGGAGCCAGCGGGGCTCCAGCCTCGGTGGCCAAGGCGCGCGCGGCGACCTTGTTGCCCAAGGTCTCGATGGCCTCCGGCGCCGGGCCAACCCAGGTCAGGCCAGCTTCAGTGACGGCACGAGCGAAGTCTGCATTCTCGGAGAGGAAACCATAGCCGGGATGCACGCAGTCCGCGCCGGCGCGCAGAGCGATGTCCAGTAGAGCCGGGATATTCATGTAGGTTTCAGCGGCGGTATTGCCAGGCAGGGTGTAGGCCTCGTCGGCGATCTTTGCGTGCAGGTTGTCCACGTCTGCCTCGGAAACGACAGCGATGGAACGGATGCCCAGATCGCGAGCGGCACGTGCGATGCGAATCGCGATTTCACCGCGGTTGGCGATGAGGACTGTCTGCAGTGGGAAGGTATCTTGGCTCATTGGTTGTTCCTTGTTTCCTTTAGCGTTCTTAGGTGTTGTGTCGGGTGTCTTATTGTGGTTGCGGCGCCTGCTGTGACTGCTGTGCCTGCTGATCGAACTCCATAAGCTCGAAACGCACTGTGTCGCCTGGCGCAAGCTGACCAGCCTTGTCAAGATCCTTGTCGACGACGGTTGCGATGACAGGGTAGCCGCCAGTTACCGGGTGGTCCGCCATAAACACTACGGGCAGACCGTTCGGAGGTACCTGGATGCTGCCCGTGACCATGCCCTCACTGGCGAGTTCTCCGTCGCGGCTGCGCTGCAGCGGCGTAGGGGTGGGGCTGCCCTCGCTACCGTGACTGTCCTCGCTGCCCTCCGGCAGTGCCAGACGGAGCCCGACGCGGTTCGACTGTCCCGTAACGATCCACTCGATCTCGGTGAATCGCTGCAGCTCCTCGTCACTGAACCAGTTGGCGCGCGGACCGGCCACACAGCGCAAAACATTGCTGCCGTCGAAGGGGTTGGTTGTGGTCGTACCGACGGAAGCCTGTGCGGTTCGACGTCCTGCCTTCAGCACATCACCAGTAGCTACGGGTTGTGGCCCCAAGCCCGAGAGAATGTCGGTTGCGCTGGAACCCAGCACCTGGTCTGTGATTAGTCCGCCGCGTATTGCAACGTAGTTGCGCAGACCATTGCCCTTGCCGCCAACGGGTTCGATCTTCAGCGTTTGGCCTGCTTTGACCTGTACAGGGGCACCGAGTTCGAAAGTCTTACGGTCGATTGATACCTGTGCCCGTGCACCCGTGACGCAGACCGCGGTATCCACCAGAGCCTCTAGCTCCAAGCCGCCGATATTTTCAAGCACCGTTGCCGTCGATGAATTGCCGACCACATCGTTCGCGGCCCAGGCGCTTGCCCGGTCGATCGCACCGGAGCTGTTTACGCCGATGTCGCCGTAGCCCGCACGACCGGTGTCCTGGAAGAGTGTCTGCAATCCAGCGTCGAGAACCTTAAGGCTCGGCCGGACGGGCACGTGAGGTTTGTTGCTTTGTGACGCCCCTACGCCCGCGCTCGTGGACGTGTCCTTTAGGGTGCCAGCGTGTGCATCGCTGGACGTGGTATCAACACCTGCTTCCACATTGATGGATTCGCGCACTTGGCGGTAGCGGACAGTATCGCCAGGCTGCAGCAGGGCGGGCTGCTCGGCGTGCGTATCCCACATTGGCTGGGTCGTGTGCCCCAGCAATTGCCACCCGCCAGGGGAGGTGCGGGGATATACGGCGGAGAACTGTCCCGCCAGACCGACGGCGCCGGCGGGAACCGCTGTGCGCGGGGAACTGCGACGGGCAATATCCCAGGTGTAGGAATGATCGTCTTCTGCAGGCACACAATAGGTGAAACCGGGAGCAAAACCGCCGAAAGCTGCCAGCCACTTTTGCTGCGTGTGGCGGTCGATCAATTCTTCGGTGGAAATGCCCATCAGTTCTGCGACATCCGCCAAGTCCTCGCCGTCGTAGATGACGTCGATGGTAACTTCTCGCGGGGTGGTCTCGGCGGAGCTCTGCGGACGGAAGTCGCGCAGTGCTTTCAGGCCTGCGATGGCGGAGGAATGGGCGTCGAAACAAACCAGTACAGTGCGCGCCGCGGCGATGGCTTCGACCTGCCCGGGCAAGGGGCTGGCGACAAGTGATGCGTGCCAAGCCATGACTGTGGCGAGGTCGGGTAGATCTACGATGACGGCACGGGTGCCGACGGGGGAAACGGTGTGGCTCACAGGAAGCTCCCGATAGTGATGTCGTTGGCCTTCAGTTCTGCGGCGATGCGCTCTGCCATGGCGACCGCGCCGGGTGAATCACCGTGGACGCACACTGAATCCGCTGACGTGTGGATGGTGGTGCCGTCGATGGCCTCGATGGTGCCTTCCTGCGCCATGCGGACAACGCGGTCGGCGACGGTATCCGGGTCGTGTAGTACTGCGCCGGCTTCGCGACGGGATACCAATGTGCCGTCTGGGTTGTAGGCGCGGTCGGCGAAGACCTCGTTGATTACGCGGAGGCCGGCCCGTTCTGCGTATGTGGCGGCTACGGCTCCTGGCAGCAACATCACGGGAAGATCTGCTCCAAAAGCCTTGATTCCCTCGATGACGGCTTTTGCCTGTGCCTCGTGGTGGACGATTGTGTTGTACATCGCGCCGTGGGGCTTTACGTAGCGCACCTGCGTGCCCCGAGCCTTGGCGAGCGCGTCGAGAGCACCGATTTGGTAGAGCACCTCGTCGGCCAACTCCGCGGGGGAGTAGTCGACGAAGCGGCGGCCGAAGCCAGCTACATCGTTGTAGCCCACATGGGCGCCGACGGTCACGTTGTTTTCGGCAGCGGCGGCGAGGGTGGAGGAAATGGCATGGGGGTCGCCAGCGTGGAATCCACAGGCGACGTTGGCGCTAGAGACGATGGCCACCATTGCTGCATCGTCGCTGACCGGGTTGCCGCCGGTCGTTTCGCCGAGGTCAGCGTTGAGGTCGATGGAAATCGGGTTGCGGGAGGTGGACATGTGATCGACTCCTTGTATGGCCAGTAGCGCGGGTTTCCGCACCGCCGGCTGGATTGTTCAACAATGTGCGTGCCAGTGTAGTGACCTACGCAACCATTGTGAAATCAATCACCCGGTTTTCGCAATCGTGATCTACGTTAGTTTTTAGCCTTTTTATCGCCGGGATTGTCGAGCAGATAGACACTGCGGGGAGCCGCCTTGGCCTTATCCACCTGATCCAGCAGTCCCTCCAGGCGCTTCCACAGGTTCGTGCTGATGGCACGCTCCGCACGCTTCCACACCTTGGCATCCCCGGTTCCCCATGCCACCGGCATTGGGGAAATCTCCTCATACACCTTGGGGCCACGCGTAGGACGGTAGCCAGTCACCGCCATAGACGGCACTTTGGCGCCGACCTCCCGAGGAACTCCCGGAATGGAGGTGACGGTGCGATAGGCCAGAGCGGGGACGGTCCGCGCTGGATCTGCGGAGGCGTCGACCAGCATCAACAGCACCATATCCCGTGCATTGACCTCTGCAATCATCGCCGGAGCCAGGTCATACATGTCGAAGTACTGCTGCGGCGTCCCCATCTTCCGCGGCAGGATCGGGATCAGCGCCAGGCACAACAGTGCGAATACACCGAGAGCGAAGCTAATGGCGATTGCCCACCAGTGCGTGCCAGCGGTCACCAGCAGAACAACCACGATCACGGCCAACACAAGCGCCAAAATGCCCGCCGAGACCTGCATGCGCTTGGCATCGCGCAGAAACTCATTGTGCTTACGGGCGTATTCGTCGTCGACATCAAAATGGAAGTCAACCTGCATCGGTTGCTGGGCGGCGGACATGGGGCTCCTTAACGTGGCGGTCTAAAGGCAGGGATAATTCTAAAGGTCGAAAGAATCGACGATGCGGTAGCCGTAGCCCTGCTCAGCCAAGAAGCGCTGGCGGTGCGCGGCGTAGTCCGCATCCAGTGTGTCACGGGCGACGATGGAGTAGAAAAACGCCCCGCCACCGTCCGGCTTTGGACGCAGAATACGGCCCAGCCGCTGGGCCTCCTCCTGGCGAGAACCGAAAGTGCCGGAGATCTGAATGGCTACCGAAGCACCGGGCAGATCGATGCTGAAGTTCGCCACCTTGGACACCACAAGAGTTTGTAGCTCACCGTCGCGGAACTGCTGGTAGAGCTTTTCGCGTTTGGCGTTGCCGGTCTTGCCGTCGATAACAGGTACATCCAGCTCGCCAGCGATCTCCTCCAGCTGGTCGATATACGCGCCGATAATCAGGGTGGGCTCGTCCGGATGCATTTCCATGATCTTGCGTACCACCTTGGTTTTCGTTGGTGTGGTGGCGGCCAGTCGGTATTTGTCGGATTGCTCGGCGGTGGCGTAAACCATCCGCTCGGCCTCGGTTAGCTGCACGCGCACCTCGGTGCAGTCCGCCGGGGCGATCCAGCCCTGCGATTCGATGTCCTTCCATGGGGCGTCATAGCGCTTCGGCCCGATCAGGCTGAATACGTCGCCTTCGCGGCCGTCCTCGCGCACCAGGGTGGCGGTGAGCCCCAGACGGCGGCGAGACTGCAGGTCGGAGGTCATGCGGAACACCGGGGCAGGCAGCAGGTGAACCTCGTCGTAAATGATTAAGCCCCAGTCGCGGGAGTCGAACAGCTCCAGCGCCCGGTATTCGCCCTTCGACTTGCGCGTGACCACTTGGTAGGTGGCGATGGTCACGGGGCGGATCTCCTTCTTCTCTCCGGAGTATTCGCCGATTTCATCCTCCGTCAGGGAGGTGCGGCGCACTAGCTCGTCCTTCCACTGCCTGCCCGCGACGGTGTTCGTCACCAGGATCAGGGTGGTGGCCTTTGCCTTGGCCATCGAGGCCGCGCCGACCATCGTCTTTCCCGCACCACACGGCAGCACTACCACGCCCGAGCCGCCTTCCCAGAAGCTATCGGCCGCCATCTCCTGGTAGTCGCGCAGCTGCCATTCTTCGTGTTCCTGCGACAGCTCGATGGGGTGCGCCTCGCCGTCGACGTATCCCGCCAGGTCCTCTGCGGGCCAGCCGACCTTCAGCAGTTCCTGCTTGAGCCTGCCACGTTCGGAAGGGTGCACAACGATCGAGTCCTCGTCGATGTCTGCGCCCAACATGGGCTTGATCTTTTTGTGACGCCGGATCTCCGTCAACACAGCCCTGTCCGTCGTCTCTAGCACGAGCCCGTGCGCCGGGTGCTTGATGAGCTTCAGTCGCCCGTAGCGATCCATTGTGTCTGCAATGTCGATCAGCAGCGGTTGCGGGACGGGGAACCGCGAGTAGGTTTCCAGCACGTCCATGACCTGCTCCGCGTCGTGCCCTGCGGCGCGGGCGTTCCACAGCGCCAGCGGGGTGATGCGGTAGGTGTGCACGTGTTCGGGCGCGCGCTCCAGCTCCGCGAACGGTGCCAGCGCGGTGCGCGCCTCCTGCGCCTGTTCGTGGTCGATTTCCAGCAGCACGGTCTTATCCGACTGCACAATGAGCGGTCCGTTTCCAATGCCCACGCTGTGTGTCACTTCCTTTTTGTTTATCGACGCCACCGCGACGGTGTTGCTCAAGCCAAAGACATCATTTTACGCTGCAGTGGTGCGAACTCGTGCTCCACTATGCTGAGACCCATGATTGCTCAGACGGGAAATCTGCGCCAATGGCAGTATTTCGTGGCTTTAGCGGAGACCGGTAGTTTTACAGCGGCGGCAGCGCGACTGGGAGTGAGTCAGCCGCCTGTCTCCAATGCCATTAAGCGCTTAGAAGCTGGTGTAGGTACACCGCTATTTATCCGAGGGGCGGGGGAAGTGAAACTAACCGAGGCAGGGTTGACCTTGCTTCCATATGCCCGGGTGATTAATCGCGATCTTCAGACTATGCATTCGATGATTGACGGTATCCGAAGTGGTGCGCAAAGCGGGTTTCGTTTGGCCATCAGTAGTGCGCTTCCAAGCGAGATAGGATCGCGTATTGCAGCAAAGGCACAGCAGCATGATGGAGTAGTTTTGTCGTCACTGCCTTCTGTTGAGATTCTTGCCCGTGTTGAAGAAGGCGCTATTCATGCGGGGCTTGTTCAAGCTCCGGTTCCCTTGGGTACTCACCGCAGTGCGAGGCAGTTTTCTCTGTCACGTGATCTAGTGGTGCCGCCGGGGTATTCAAGGTTGGATAAGACCTTGTCTCAATTGAATCTGCTGGTGGAGAACCTGAATGACAATTCAAGTGCAGCCAGTGGTTTGGCGAGAGAGCTATTTCGGTCGGGTGTGTCTTGCGAAATTAATGATTCAGAGGATGCTCTAGGTAGGGGCTTATTGATTGGAAGAGGGGAGGGGATGTCTTTGGTATTTCGCGGTTTTCACCAGTTTGACAATGCTATTGAGCTTCCTTCCCGTTTCGATTTTTCCGTGGATGTAGTGGTTCGCCGAGGTGGGATGGACAATGGCGCCGAGGCCATGGTGGTCGCCGAAAGAATTTGTCGAAGGATTAACCAATGACTGCACGGATGGAGATGGCCCTGGAAAACGTGTTGACGCGGTCGGGGTGTGAGGGATGGTGGTGTGCATCGCGACTGCACGATGGGGTGACTATCGGACGCAAACAAGACGAGAAAATTACGGTGGCATCCTTATATAAAATCCGGCTCCTCCACCTCACTTTGGAAGCGATTCAACGAGGTGATCTGGATCCTCGTCTTCGTGTTGACGTTGCACCGTCCAAAGGAACTTACGAAGGGTATGGGTTCGCTGCCTTTGATGACGCAGTGAACGTGAGTCTCCGAGACTTAATGAAACAAGTCGCATCGGTGTCAGATAACGTGGCCGCCCACGAGATTTTGCGTCTACTGCCTGCGTGGGCTCGAGAAGCATTTCTTAAACGGTTTCCACCTCATTATGACTTGCAAGATCGGAATAGCTTAGTGACGGCGGAGAAACAATTGCGTCAATATGTTCAATCCCAAGGGGGGAGAAGTACAGATATAGCGTTTTCTGCAGTCTCTTCGTTGGCGGAAATAACTAATGACTTGGAACAGGTTTGGAAAGACGATAGTGCAGCGGTACGTCGATCTATGTGTGAACTCTTGGGGTTGCAGGTGTGGCGTCACCGTGTTCCTTCAGGCTTTCCTCCAAGCGGCGTTGATATCTATGGAAAAACGGGCACTGTAGGACTTCTCCATGGTGAAGCTTCGATTATCCAGGTTGAGGGCGAGGAGCCCATTGTGGTGTCCATCATGCTGAAACAGGTGGTGCCAGAACAAGCAATGAGTACTCACGATGGTGCTATTGGCGAAGTGGCTAGACTGCTCGTGGACGCTCTTCGTTAGAATTTCTGCCACTTGAATACACACTTCTACCATCGCCTATATGTGAATGAAATGAGACAATTGCATTATGTGATATTGGTGGCATCCAATGCGTCTCACTTAACGTCACTCCCATGATGACTAAGCACAATCGTTTCCGTCAGTCGGTGATTGCACTCTGTTCGCTCTCCGCAGTGATGTTGAGCAGCTGTTCAGCTCTACCGTGGGAATCAGACTCAGACGTATTTCTCAAAGCTTTCAACGCGGGAGATGACAGCAAGGCTGCACGGTATCTGGATCATCCAGACCCGGAGCGCGCCCTTCATGAATTTCGGCAGTCACTTCATGGTGTGAAGGTCAACATCGAAAAATCTGATATTTCCAATGGAAAGCAGAATACTCATGTGACTTGGTCCAAAGATGGTGTGGAGTTGGAGAGCAATGGTCGGCTCGTCCTTAGTGGACAGGATGGTAAGCCTCAATGGTTGCCTTCGATCTTCGAAGCTCAGTTGAGCGATGATTCCGCACTCTTTTTTGCTGAAGATAAACAGTACGATCTTCCAATTAAAGATCGCTTGGGCAATGAATATATGACCTGGACGAAAGTTATTCAGGTACGAGGTCGCAAAGACATAGCCTCTAGAGCGCAGGAATTGGCCCAGATTTTTGCACCAGTGTCTCCCACAACGACTAAGGAGTGGATCGAGCAGACCTTGGGAGAGTCTCAGGATGAAGACACCGTGCTCCTCACTTTGAGGCAGGAAGAATTCCGGAAGATACAAGAGCAACTTAGGACCTTTGAGGGAATTTCCACTGTGGAGCAGGGGCGTCTCTTAAGCGTGTCCAAAACTCTTAACTCTCCGCTGGATGCTGAATTGAACAAATATTGGGAGTCAGTGCTCGATGCTAATTCAGGATGGTCGATACGCGCTGAGAGTTCACAAGGTATGACGACGGTAGCCTCTGAGCCGCCTCGCCGAGTTCAGCCAATCGCAACCACTCTGGATAACACACTGCAAAGCGCAGCAAAACAAGCAGTGGACAGTGAGCAACGTGCCGCAGTTCTAGTCGTGCTCAATCCTAGAACAGGAGGTGTCCTTGCCGTTGCACAAAATGACAAGGCAAATAACCAAGGGCCAATCGCACTCACCGGGCTATTCCCACCGGGATCGACGTTCAAAACTGTGACCACAGCGGCGGCACTAGAGGCAGGGGCAGTCAGCATGGATGAGGAACTACCTTGTCCTAGCAATATCACCGTCGCTGGACGCAAGATTCCCAACGATCATGACTTCGATCTAGGTAGCGTTCGACTGGAAGAAGCTTTCGCCCAATCATGTAACACAACCCAAGCGGTCATTTCGGATCGTTTGGGAGAAGATGATCTGCAACGGACTGCTTTAGAACTCGGAATTGGCTCCGACTTCGACGTACCAGGGATGACCACACTTACTGGTTCGGTGCCGCGGACACCGGCTGGACCTCCTCGTGTGGAGGCTTCTATTGGACAGGGCGAGGTTCTAGCTAGTCCATTTGGGATTGCGCTCATGCAATCGACTGTCGCTAACGGCGGCTTGCTTGTTCCTCCACAGCTCATTCAAGGCGAACAGACAGTAGTGAATAAACAGGCAGACCAGCATGTCAGCGATACAACTATTCAAAGCCTCCGGACGATGATGAAATCAACAATTGACCACGGTTCAGCTAGGTCGTTGAGTGATCTTAGTGCACTTGGCGGAAAGACTGGTACAGCAGAAATTGATGGCAAGCTTTCCAATGGCTGGTTCGCTGGAACGACAGGGGAATTGGCGATTGCGTCCCTTGTAATCGAAGGAGATTCTTCTCAGCCAGCTGTGGAAATGGCCGGGCGTTTCCTTCGCTCGCCGGATGTTCAGAAATTCTCTGGAATTCAATAAACTTGCGTCATAACCTCTAGCACGGCACGTCCACCGCAGCGATGCGGTGGGGTTGGATCGTGAGGCTCTCCCCGGTGGATTCGAGCACCGCGGAGATGGTGGAGGGGGTCATCATCACGATGGAGATCCAGTCATGGCTGGTGGCACCCGCATAGTCCACGTAGTGCAGGCGCACCTGTGTGCCCGCGGTATAGGCGCGGCGCAGCTCGGACATGATCTCCCGCGGCGAGCGGAAGGTCCGGGTGTCCGAGGCCTTCGTGCCGTCCGCCGGGTCCACGGCGATGGCCTGGTCGTGGGCGCGGCGAAAACCCTCCACGGCGCCGTCGATCTCCGAGGCGATCTCGGTGGAGTCCCCAGTGATGTCCATGATGTTGCGCTGGGGAGTATCCACGCGAGACGGGACACGAGCCGAGTGGGGTTCGGTGGCGGAGCCCTGCTGGAATGCCCTGGTGGCGTCGTCAATCAAATACCGCAGGGACTGGGGAACGGACGAGAGACCGCCGGGGGACATGCGATCCAGGAAGGCCTCGATGTCCTTCCACGGCGCGTCGTAGCGCTTCGGTCCAATCAGACTAAATACATCGCCCTCGCGCCCATCCTCACGCACCAGAGTGGCGGTCAGTCCCAGTCGGCGGCGAGACTGCAGATCGGAAGTCATTCGGAACACCGGTGCGGGCAGCAGGTGTACCTCGTCGTAGATAATGAGCCCCCAGTCGCGGGAGTCGAAAAGCTCCAGCGCCCGGTATTCGCCCTTCGACTTGCGCGTGACCACTTGGTAGGTGGCAATGGTAACGGGACGGATCTCTTTCTTTTCGCCGGAGTACTCGCCGATCTCCTCCTCGGTGAGGGAGGTACGACGCACGAGCTCATCCTTCCACTGCCGCCCCGCGACGGTGTTCGTCACCAGGATCAAGGTGGTGGCTTTCGCCTTGGCCATGGAGGCTGCGCCGACCATGGTCTTGCCCGCACCACACGGCAGCACTACCACGCCCGAGCCGCCTTCCCAGAAGCTATCGGCCGCCATCTCCTGGTAGTCGCGCAGCTGCCATTCTTCGTGTTCCTGCGACAGCTCGATGGGATGTGCTTCGCCGTCGACATAGCCCGCCAGATCCTCTGCGGGCCAGCCGACCTTCAGCAGTTCCTGCTTGAGCCTGCCACGTTCGGAAGGGTGCACAACGATCGAGTCCTCGTCGATGTCTGCGCCCAACATGGGCTTGATCTTTTTGTGACGCCGGATCTCCGTCAACACAGCCCTGTCCGTCGTCTCTAGCACGAGCCCGTGCGCCGGGTGCTTGATGAGCTTCAGTCGCCCGTAGCGATCCATTGTGTCTGCAATGTCGATCAGCAGCGGTTGCGGGACGGGGAACCGCGAGTAGGTTTCCAGCACGTCCATGACCTGCTCCGCGTCGTGCCCTGCGGCGCGGGCGTTCCACAGCGCCAGCGGGGTGATGCGGTAGGTGTGCACGTGTTCGGGTGCACGCTCGAGCTCTGCGAATGGTGCCAGCGCAGTACGCGCCTCTTGAGCTTGCTCGTGGTCGATCTCCAGCAGCACAGTTTTGTCGGATTGGACGATCAAGGGGCCGGTGCCGATGCTCACTAGCTGGATGCTCCTCACAGCGGGTTCGGGCTGCGGCACGAAGATCAAGGCCACAGCTACATTTTTGGGACAACCTACTATGTTAGCCCGTTCTTGCAACCGCCCTAGAGGTTAGTATTCGACGCTGCTAAGCCGGTGGGGTTGCACAGTGAAGCTCTCACCACTGATTTCCGAAACCACCGCAATAGTCGAGGGACGGATCATCACGATCGACACCTGGTCGCTCGTCTGTTTGCCCTCGTGATTGACGTAACTGATTCGCACAATCGTTCCGGAGGAATACGCCCGCGAGATAGCCGCCATCATTTCCTCGGCTGAGTGGACGACGCGGGCTCTGTCGCGTTGACTCTCCGCCGGGTCTGCGGACACACTCGCGACGTCTTTCATAGATCCGCTCATCAGGTCAACGGCGTGCTCGTGACTGCGTCGGAATCCTTCGATAGCGCCAGCGATGACGCTCTCGTCGGCGTCGGCGCACTGCAGCCCTTCCCGCGTTGGCGTAGCCACCCGGGAGAGCACAGGAGCATCGGCATGCGCCCGACCACCTTCCAAACGCAATTGCACGCCCATGGCCTCCAGACGATCAGTCACAAACGAAAGCTGAGCAGCGGAAACGGCTACTGTCGGTGCGATCCTGCGCAGCCGGAGCCCGTCAATATCCGGCAGCGCCAGAATCCGATCCAGTGCCGCGGGATCCGTCACGCTCAGGTACATCTGAGCCACACCAGCGGTGGCCTGCGACAGGCTCCGCTCCGCGTCATGCAGCATGTATCGCAACGCTTGAGGAACATTATCCGCTCCGCCCAGGGCGCGGTCGTCGAGGAATTGCTCGATATCCTCGGCGCTGAGCCCGGCTCGAAGAGCTCGCTCTACGGATTCCTTAGACATTCTCCAGACGCTGGCCATGCCGCCGGATTCCTGCTCGCAGAACCTCGCCAGCATCGTCTGATCCGCGGGGCGTAACAAGCCCGGAGCCATGATCGTGTGATCGGCCTGGACAATGAGTTCTTCCACGGGAGCCGGCAGGATTTCCGAAAGTGCTTCGGCAAGGTTCGCAACAGGATCCATGTTGTTGTTTAGAACGTCGCGGAGCGCGCTCATCGCCCGAGTCGGTACTGTGTCCCTCCTTAATGACGCCAACACCCCCACCTCTTTGGCTTCCTCCCACACCGCATCCCAAGCGGTGGGGGTCGTTCGCCAGGCCTCGCCGGGTCGCACGCGCCAAAGCTCTCGGTGCAGTTCTGATGGTTCAGGCGTAGGGGCGTCATCAATAGCAGAGTGAGTAAAGAGACTAGGAAAGATTCGGCGCAGGCCGCGAGCGGCGTGCGAAGCAGTGCCGGATTCAAAGGGGCGAACGGCAGGATCGTCGACGAACCAGGGGGCATAGGCGCTATTGGCCCAGCCGACTAGCAGGATTGCCCAGGCAGTGGCGGGGGAGGCCTCGAGGAAATCGAGGGCGAGCTCGGTGGGAGCCCAATAGTCACGTGCGGGCTGACCCGCTGGGGTTGGAGTGGCGCGGCCATGGCCCAGGAGATTTGCGTGGATAAGCCAGGTAAGCAGATGAAGGGTTCTCTCGGCAGACTCGTCGCGCCTGCGAGCGACCTTATTGATTTCGCGGGTGCCGATGCCACCGGAAGATAGCGGGATGATTGGATTGGTGCCGAGATCCTCAATGAGGTGGCTGAGATCCTGAATCAGTTGAATGGCCTGGGCAGTGCCGGCGTCGTCAGCTCGCGAACTGGCGATAGCTTCGCCTTCGTTAGCTATCGGAGTGAAATGCCCACCTGGGTCGGTGATGATGGTGCCGTGGAGAAGTTGCTGGACGCGGCCGGTCAGCCGTGCGGTTGTATCGTCTAACTGGTCTAGGATGCCGTGGCGAACCAAGGTGGGGAGTGGCTTGGAGGGGTCTGCACCCTCGTGTAGGGAAGTTGAATGGCCCACACCTCCTCCTGCAGCCAAAGTAGATAGCAGGCGGCGTTGGCGGGGCGGCAGCTCATCGATAACCGCGGGTAGCTTCGCAGTTGGAATGGGGCAGCGGGTGGAATCGACTAAGCGCCAGAGCTGCTCCGTAGAAGGCTCAAACATTTGGGGCAGGTGGGGTGGAACCTTGAGCTTTGTATCCGCGCCGGGCACAGCAGGAGCCGGCAGAGCCAAGTCTGGGCCAAAAACTAATCCCCAGGTGCACAAAGACTGTATCGCTGCGCGAACGTCGTGATCCGTTGGGCGGTTTGGAGTAGGAGTGTTGGCTATATCGAAGAGTTCGGTGAGTGTTTCTTTGATCTCGGCAACGGTGCAAGGGTGATGGACAGCGTCCAGTTCACAGGCCGCGTGGCAGACGGCCAGCTCAAGAGCCGTCAGGTGGATTAGCGCAGGGTCAGGGGCATCGCCGTATGCATCCGCATGATGCTTGGTCTTCGAGGTGACGGCTTCGGAAAGGCTATCAAGAGCAGCGCTGTTCCCTGTGAGGTTCTCCACGAAGGTAGTGGGGTTGGAGGTGAGCAATCGGGTGAGCAGATCCGCGAGAGACTCATCCGTCTGGGCAAATAGCCAGTCTCCGTATGACGGGAACCCGTTTGGGGCGGGGACGGTGGAGGCACCTTCGGTGGTGGAGTTCGCGGAGTTGGGGTGCATAATCGCTCAATTTTAGCGCGAATGAGGAATGACTTGCGTTGAACGGTAGTCGCGGAGGGTGGGTGCCGTGGGGTAGAAATTGCCACTTCGTGTGTCCTTTTGCGCCATGATGTGCAAAGATACAACTATGGCTAACGTTGAGAAGAAAGGCTATGTCGACGCAGGCTGGCCGACCGATATTCCAGAGGGTCACCACGCTGTTACCGAGCTGGTGGCTGAATCCGCGGGCGCTTTGAGCCCCTACGGTGACATCGAGTTTCCCGTCGATGCTTCCGAGCTTCCGTACGTGCACTCGTTCACGGTTATTAACAAGTAACTGAATCTAAAAGGTGGCGCGCCTCCCTAGTCGGGGAGGCGTGCCACCTTTTGCTTTGTGCTGGTAATGAGGGAGGTGAGTGGGGCGGGGGTGAATGTTGCGCACCATTACAGTGCGCATGAAAAAACGGGTCGGCGCGAAGGTGCGCCGACCCGGTGAAGCTATGTGCTCTTAGTGAGGCAGAACGACCTGCAGCTGAGCGGAGTACTTCTTGTAGGTGTGGTTCAGGGACTTCTTGTTGGCGTTGTAGTAGTCAGAGACTTCCTTCGGTACGGAGAAGCCCATGCTCTCGATGCGCTTCACCAGTGCATCGTAGAACTTGTCAACAGCCAGAGCGTTGGAATCGCGGGACAGGTCCTTGATGGCCTTCTGTACAACCGGAGCCGGTGCAGCAGGCTTTGCCTTTGGCTTAGCGGCGGCGTTGCGCGGGGTCGGCTTGGAGTTCAGACCCAGCTTGGCGGAGCAAGCCGGCCATGCGCCCCAACCCTGGCCAGCCAGAACGCGCTCTGCAACGGCGATCTGCTGCTCACGGGTTGCCTGGTATGCGTACGGTGCGTACTGCTTGCCGCCGTAAGCAGCCCAGGTGGACGGGCTGAACTGCAGGCCACCGTGGAAACCGTTGCCGGTGTTGATGGACCAGTTGCCGCCAGCCTCACACTGAGCCAGGCGATCCCAGTCGGAATCCGGAGCTGCGGAAGCGGTCGGTGCCAGCAGAGCGGAGGATGCTGCAACTGCAACGCCTGCGACGGACAGGCGTGCTGCGGTGGAGAAAGAGCTGGTCTTTGCGTGACGTGCCATTTTCGCTGAGTTTCCCTTCGGGTGCCTTCCTTGTGTGGCACCTTTTGTTTCGTTGTCTCTTGAAAGTCGAGAACTTTCTAGTGTTCTGACGTCGAGCATTGTGCCCGTTCGCCTTAAGGTCATGGGCTACGGTACTGGTTTGTCACGTTTGTGTCACGTTTTCGACAAGATTGAAATTTTATGTAACGTTAAGGTTGTTAATTGAAACCCGATCTGACCTGGAAGTTACCGGATCTAGATTAAATCGTTACACTTTCGTAATGTGACGCATTTCACACTAGTGATGTAACGGATGTGACTGTTGAGATTTGCTCTGCCCCGTCAATGTGGCTAATCTAGGTCATTCTGTTAATGATTCAAAGGAAATAGGGTGATCCCATGCCAACCGGAAAAGTGAAGTGGTACGACGCAGACCGCGGCTACGGCTTCGTGAGCAACCCTGGGGACGAGGACGTGTACGTCGGTTCCCAGGTGTTGCCCGACGGCGTCACCGAACTAGTCAAGGGCCAGCGCATTGAGTACGAGTTCATCGCCGGTCGTCGTGGACCTCAGGTTCACACTATGACGGTGTTGGACAATGGTCCTCGCCGTGCACAGCACAAGTACGATGCAGAACAGCTTCAGCAGATGGTGCAGGATACGATCACACTGCTAGATAACAGTGTGCTGCCAGTGTTGCAGTCCGGCCGCCGTCCGGAGCGTAAGGAAGCTCGCCAGGTGGCGGAAATCCTGCGCACCATTGCTCGGGAGCTCGATAGCTAGAGAGCCGGGCTATAGCCCCTCCCAGCCCTTAGTTTTTTAAACCCCCTGCGCGTCCCTTTTTTAGGGAAGCTACTGGGCGATCTCGATCGACCAGATAGTTGCGTAGGGGGTTTGTTCGTCGTTGTCGTCCAGCCCGATCAGCATGGAGTGGAGCTCCAGAACCTTCAACTTCGGAGTGCTGCCGTCCTTAGACTTCACATCCGCTTCGGTCTTCAGCGTAACTTCCTGACGTTCGTCCCCCTTGTAGTAGTTGTCCTGATTTGCCCCCGGGTCATCGAAAATCTGCAGTAGCGACCAATCGTGGTTGTATACATCCTCCGGCAACTTGAGAGTGACTTCCTTGGCATCGCCAACCTCCAGCTTGTGGGGCTCTGAGGGCTTGCAGTCACGATCGTCTAGTTCACAAACCGAATAAGGCGCGATCTCCAGCTCCTTGCCGTCGACGACGGCGGTGATGCGCTGTTCCTGCGGCAAGGTTTCAACCTTTCCGTCCTGCCAGCGGTTATAGAGCAGCACACCGCCGATAACCACCACCACTAATACCACGATGGCGCCCATTGTCAGCAGCTGCTTGCGTTGTGCACGCTTGCGCTGCTGCTTCTTTGATAGCTTCGGCGCAGGCTTAGCGGAGGTCTTCGGGTCGTTTTTCTCTTGCTCGCTCACGCTTCTCGATCCTAATTCACCGTCGTTAACTTCTTCTTACTAGCCCGTGCTAGATACCAGCACTATTAGCCCTGCGGCTCTGCAAAACTCACCTCGTACATTTCATCCCACAGCTTGCCCGTGAGATAAAAGCGACGATCCTCGGGGGAACTTCCTGGGACAGTCGCGATACCGTTCAAAACATCCGCTCCGTCCTGCTGCGCTGCTGGGAATAGCCCAGCTGTGTCCACGACATGCGTAACCTTCCCGCTCTCCGGGTCTATCTCCAAAATCTTGTCGGTTTGCCACACATTCGCCCACACCATGCCATCCGCAGTGCATTCGAGCTCATTGAGTTGATCGGTGCCTGTTACATCAACGGAGCCAGTCTTTTCGAAAGACTCTGGATCGCGGAACGTTAACGTTCCCGACCCATCACTCATGACCAGCCGGTCCTGCTGCGAGCACAGCCCCCACCCCTCGGTCTCGTAATCGGCGCGGCTGATCTCTTCGAGCGTGCGTGCATCGCGCTTAATCGCCGTGTGTTCCTTCCATGTCAACTGCCACACCGTATCGCCATGGATAGTCACCCCTTCGCCGAACAATTCCTTATCCAGCTTTTGTTCGTCAGACTTATCTCCGGCGAGGCTCGTGTAGTAGATCTGCGACTCCCCGTGGAGCCCGGTGCCAACCAGCAATCGCCCATCGTCGCTAGCTTCCAGCCCCTGGGTAAATGCCGCTTTATCCCAGGGATGTACTTCATCTACCTTTGCCTCGAGCATCGGCGCATCGTTATATTCCTCCGCCGTCGCACCCTTCTTTACTGGTGACGCCCCATCGTCCTCCGCGCACGCGGTCAGCGCACACGCCAGGGCCATTGCGCTAACAGCTGCGGCGAGGTGGGCTGCTGTGCGCCCCTTATAGTGCTGGCGGATAGATGCGTGAGGGTGGCGTCGATAAGAGAACATGCAACCATCATGCATCACGGCGAGAAGCTGGCAGGCATAATGGTTCAGGTGAGTAAGAAGACTAAGGCAGATCCGATACTTTTTTCTGCAGAAGCGAGGGAGCTAGCCCGCGCCGCAGTGGAAGAAGTTGGCGGCGACGAGGTGGGGAAGGCACTCGGCATCGCGACGGACGGCGAAGGGTTGGGGATTTACCGCTTTGCTAGCCAGGTGCCTGGTTACCGAGGTTGGGAATGGGTTGTGGTGCTGGTGACGGTGCCGGGCAGTGGGGTCTTGACGATCAATGAGGTCAGCCTGCAAGCAGGCGAGCACGCTGCACTAGCGCCTGAATGGGTGCCATACGAGGATCGCGTGCAGCCAGGTGACTTAGGGCCGGGCGATACACTGCCGCCGCGCCGCGACGACGAACGGCTCACGCCATGGGCGAAGCTGCAGGATGGCGATGGTTTCTTGCGCAACCCGCGAGCCGGTAACACTTTGTCGCACCTCGGACTCCGACAAGCTCGCAAGAGATGGCGCGAGGGCGAGTATGGGCCGCGCTCTGAGTTTGCGAAGCAGGCGGAATTGCAGTGTGAAACCTGCGCGTTTTACCTTCCTTTCGATGACGTAGAAAACGGCATTGGGGTATGTACCAACGAGTTTTCCGCCGACGGGCGGGTGGTGCAGGAAGATTACGGCTGCGGCGCGCACTCGGCCACGGTGGAGGAATCCATTGGTGAGGAACTTGGAGAGGGCACCAATAGCTACGGCGTATATGTCGATGAGGGACTTTCCCGCTTTGAGTAGCGGGGTGGCGCAGAGCCGCCCAAAGGCGCCGACGGCGCAGAGCCGCCCAGGGGCGCCTAATAGTTGCATAAATGCCCTGCGGGGTGGTTACTTATTACTTGTCGTTTCATATTGTGGTGTCTGCCTACGTTTCTGATGAAGGGGTAGCAGCCACGAACAGTTCGTACAGGTAGGGGAGAATCCCACATGGCAGATGCACGGGCCGCAAAGGCCGGCAAAGACAAAACAGAGGAATCAGCGGCCCGCGAAACCCAAACTCGTGGCTTTCTAGACCGTTACTTCCACGTCTCGGAACGCCAGTCGACGGTAGGCACTGAGATCCGTGGTGGCGTGGTCACGTTCTTCGCGATGGCCTACATCATCATTTTGAACCCGCTGATCCTGGGAACCAGCGCAGACATCAATGGTGACGAGCTCGGTACCGCTCGTGTGGCCGCCGTGACCGCCTTGGCAGCAGGCGTGATGACCATCGCTTTTGGCATTATTGCTCGATACCCCTTCGGCATTGCTGCAGGACTGGGTATCAATACCCTAGTGGCGGTGACCTTCGTCGGTACGGAGGGGCTGACCTGGCCAGAGGCCATGGGCTTGGTTGTCATCGACGGTATCGTCATTGTGCTGCTGGCTGTCTCGGGCTTCCGTGAAGCGGTGTTTAACTCCATTCCCGCCTCGTTGAAGTCCGCGATCGGTGTGGGTATCGGTCTGTTTATTGCTTTGATCGGCCTGGTCGACTCTGGCTTTGTTCGCCGTGTTCCAGATGCTGCGGGTACCACGGTCCCCGTCGGGTTGGGTATTAATGGTTCCATTGCTTCCTGGCCGACGCTCGTATTCATTCTGGGGCTGTTTATCTGCGGCACTCTGGTAGTTCGCCAGGTTCGCGGTGGCCTGTTTATCGGTATCGTCGCCAACACTATTATCGCGATGATCGTGGAGGCTGTGACCCACACCGGCCCGTCCTTCGTCGATGGCGAGCCTAACCCGAAGGGGTGGAACTTAGCAGTTCCGCAGGGGCCAGATTCTTTGGGTGGCGTGCCGGATCTTTCACTGGTCGGTGCTGTGGACTTGTTTGGAGCTTTTTCCCGCGTAGGTGTTCTGGCCGCCTGCATGCTGATCTTCACCCTGGTGCTAGCCAACTTCTTCGATGCAATGGGCACAATGACTGCCCTGGGCAAGCAGGCCAAGCTTGCGGACGAAGAGGGGCGCCTGCCTAACCTGCGCACTGCTCTGATCGTCGAGGGCGCCGGTGCGGTTGTCGGTGGTGCGGTGTCCGGCTCCTCGAACACCGTGTACGTGGACTCGGCTGCTGGTATCGGTGACGGTGCACGCACCGGCCTAGCCAATGTGGTGACCGGCCTGCTGTTCATCCTGGCGATGTTCCTTACCCCGCTGTACGAGATCGTGCCGATTGAGGCTGCTGCTCCGGTTCTGGTGATCGTCGGTGCGATGATGATGGCACAGATTAAGGACATCGACTTCGCCCGTTTCGATGTCGCTCTGCCGGCTTTCTTGACGATTATCGTTATGCCATTTACCTACTCCATCGCCAACGGCATCGGCGTGGGCTTCATTACCTACGTTTTGATGGCCGTGGTTGGGGGTCGTGCGAAGAAGGTGCACCCGCTGCTGTACCTCGTGGCCATCATGTTCGTGGTGTACTTTGCCGCAGACCCCGTAATGGACATGCTGCGAGGCTAAAACAATGCCTGAGCTTGAGCCCATCCGAATTGTTGATCCCGCCGATCCGCGCTTGGACGATTTTCGGAACCTCAATGCTTCCGATAAAAAGTCTGGTGAGCAGCTAATCATTGCCGAGGGTACCCTCGTCGTTCCCCGACTGCTCGCCAGCCCGTACCCGACTCGCGCGGTTGTGGGGTTCCCGGGGAAGCTTCGGGCGATCGAGGCCGAGCTTTCTTGCGCTCTTTCTAGTGTTGACGCCAAATTCTCCGTCTATGAGGTGTCCCGCGAAGTGCTCAAAGAGGTTGCGGGCTTCGATATGCACCGAGGCCTGGTTGCCTCGGCAGATCGGCTTCCCTCCACGGAATCGAGAACAGACGGGGGAGATTACGCCGCCGATGGCGTGAGCGCTGTGGAAGCGGTACTGGAGCAGGTGGAGAATGCTCCAGAATCCAGCGGTGTGATTGCGGTGCTGGAAGGTGTGGGGGATCACGAGAATATCGGGTCGATCTTCCGCAACGCCGCGGGGCTGGGGGTGGATGCCGTGCTGTTCGGCGCTGCTACCGCCGATCCCCTGTACCGCCGCAGTGTGCGCGTTTCGATGGGGCACGTGCTGCGACTGCCATGGGCGAAATTCCCTGGTACTACCACTACTTGGCAGCGAGACCTGGAGATGTTGCGAAAGCGCGACTACGAGGTCGTGGCTCTGACCCCAGCGGGGAATACTACTTTGCGGGAGGCCACCGAATCTGCCCGTGAGAAGGGAAAGAAGGTGGCGGTGATGGTCGGCGCAGAAGGCCCCGGCCTGACCGAGCACGCCATGCGTGCGGCGGATGTGCGCGCGAGCATTCCAATGGCGAGGGGAACCGATTCGCTCAATGTGGCGACGGCCGCGGCCATCGCGTTCTACGAGGCTGTGCGCTAGTTTCCGCGGCTGCGGCGGCGCACTTCTTCACCCAGCTTTTTCGACATCCCGCGAAGCCCCTGCACGCCAGCGCTAATACCCTTGCGAGCGCCACGGCTAAGGGAATTCAGTACGTTCTTGGCTACCTCTGCACTGCTCGGCTCAGACTCGCGCGACGGGGCAGCATAATCGTCGTAGCCCTGCTCATCGTCGTACACGGAAACCTTGTCCTCGGGAGTGGAGCGACCGTGGGTGAGACCATCGTATTCGGAGGACTTAGCCTCCGGTCGTCCGTCTACCGCGAAAGCTGCAACCGGCAGCGCCGGACCGGCACCAGAAATGGAAAAGCCAAGCCAGGATTCGATGGCGGCGGTGGCCAGCTCAGCCGGGATAAACGGAAGTTGGATACCGTGTGCTTCAGTAGTGCCAGCCCAGAACTCGGACTCAAACTCACCCGGCAGGCCAATATCCTCAAACACCGTCTCGCGGGTCGCGCAGAAAGAGCGCTTGAGCGTGCCTCCGGCCCAGTGTGCGAAGCCGCCGAAGGTTTCGTTGACCTCCTTAGAAGCCGGATCCCCTCCGTCACCTGGTTTTGTCGAGGCGGCGGTCTCCGGGTCTGCAACTACGCACGAGGCGTACACGTCGGCTGCGCTCACAAGTGTGCGATAGCGCTCCGGCAGCTCAGAGAGTTTCCGTAGATCGGGGATCACCGTCTGTACCACGGAGAGTCCCGGGTAGCCACCGATATAGAACTCGTCAGGGCCAGGAGTGGCACTGCGCGTCATGTCAAAGTCGCCGATGTGCGTCAACGGCCAGGCGGGGTTCAGCTGTGCCAGGTACTTGCGGGCAAAACCGCGATCGACCTTATGCTCCTGGTGCATTACGGTGCTGGGGTTGGCCTCATTAACAAACCATAAGGTCACCAGGGTCACAGCTGTGGCTCCTTCTATCGCCTAGTTCTTCTGTCTAGTTCTTCTTCTTGGGGTTGGTACGCACACCCAGCAGGACGTCCTCCCAGTGAGGAGTGACGGCCTTGCGCTTCCGCTTAGGCTTCGCAGACTTTGCGTCAGGGTGTATTAAGAATTCATTATCTCCCCGGTCGTCTAGGTCTGCAGGGGAACCGTGTACAGCGGGGGGAGTGGTTTCCGCTCCGGTGGCACCATCATTAGCGGAGTGGGTGAATTCCTCCCGCCGTGCTGCCTCGTCCTGCCAATTGTTTGCGCCCTGACCTTGGGTGGGGTGCAGGAGGGGAGTCACTGGGGAGACGCTGCGTACAGGCTGTCCGTAGCGCGGGTTCACCAGATCTCCCGCGATGCTGTTGTGCGGGTGAGCCAGAGCCTTCTCCGACCCACGAAGCTCCATCATGAATTCTGCGGTGTGCGCTGCGGTGCGTCCGGCGGAATCCTTTTCCCAGCTCACGGTGACGATCCACTGCTTTGAATCGTTCTGGAATGCGTCCCACTCGGCGTCGGAAAGAGCCTCGCCATGGGCTGCGAGCGCGGTAGCCAGAACCTCCCACAACGGCTGGTTCGACACGCCATCGCCGTTGACCGGGAGTGCAGCATGCGCAAGCTCGGCGATGCGCGAGCGCTCTTGCAGGATCGGCCATGCATAGGGCTCGATGCGCGATTCATCCGTATCGGCCTCGTCTGCCAACTCGGCGACGGTCGCGCCACGGCGGATGCGATCTTGGATCACACGTGGAGACATCCCAATCTTCGTGCGATGTGGTCGTGCGTTAGAGCGGTGCTTGCCGCGTTCCTGCGTGCGTTCTCGAGAGCGCCCCTGGAACAGCGACGCCACCTCGGTCTCCTCCGCTTCCTCATCTCCCTTATCAGCGCCCGTCGCAGCGGGTGCAGTACCGGTGGAAGCTGTATCTGTTGCGTCCGCCGCGTCAACGGGAGAGTTGGCAGAAGTGTCCGTGGAAGACTCAGCTGCAGCAGTCGAGGCAGGAACGTCATCTGCATCGGTTGAGGCCGCTTCGCGCGTGGGTACTTCCTCTCCATCCGCAGTGTCGGAAAGCGTAGCCTGGTTCAAGCTATTAGCGCTGGACGTGGGGGCGTCACTAAGAAAAGCGCGTAGCTCATCGGTGACAGGCAAAAAGTACTCGGCGATTGGGCCGCCGACGGCGGGGTCAACGGCGCGTAGCACGAGTGACGAGGCATCGCTATCGGCGACGACAAATTTCAGCTCTTGCAACGTGGCCTCCTGACGGGTGATGCAGCAAATGACGGCTGTGTTATTAACATCACCCTCCAACCATACTTAAAGCACAGTTGGAGGGTGGAGGGGACAAGGAGCTACAGAGAGTTACTTGGCGGCGTGGCCGCCATCGAGGATGAAGTCGATGGCACCGGTGAGCTTCTTGATGTCCTCCGGGTCGATTGCCGGGAACATGCCGATGCGCAGCTGGTTACGCCCCAGCTTGCGGTAAGGCTCGGTATCGAGGATTCCGTTGGAACGCAGGATCTTTGCGATCCTTGCCGCATCGATGTTCTCGTCGAAGTCGATGGTGCCGACGACGAGGGAACGGGAATCCGCATCCTGGACAAACGGGGTAGCCTCTGCACGGGACTCTGCCCAGCTGTACAGGGTCTGGGAGGACTCGGTGGTGCGGGCAACCATGCCGTCTAGACCACCATTGGCGTTCATCCACTTCACCTGGTCATCCAGCATTAGCAGGGTAGCGACTGCCGGGGTGTTATAGGTCTGGTTCTTGCGGGAGTTATCCACGGCGGTCTTCAGATCCAGGAAGGCCGGGATGTAGCGATCGGAAGCAGCGATCTCTTCGACACGCTCCAGGGCAGCAGGGGAGAAAGCCGCCAGCCACAGGCCTCCGTCGGAAGCAAAGCACTTCTGCGGGCTGAAGTAGTAGACATCAGCCTCATTCATGTCGACAGGCAGGCCGCCAGCGCCAGAGGTGGCATCGATGGCAACCAGGGTGTCGTTGGACGCAGCCTGCGGGCGGGTTACCGGCACCATGGCGCCAGTGGAGGTCTCGTTGTGAGCCCAACCAATCAGGTCTGCATCGGTGCCGTCCAGCTGGCTCGGTGCAGGGGCGGTACCCGGATCGCCGGCAACGATCTGCGGCTCGTCAAGCCACGGAGCCTTCTTGGAGACGCTGGCGAACTTCGAGGAGAACTCGCCATAGGTCAGGTGAGCGGACTTATTGCGGATCAGGCCGAACGAGGCTGCGTCCCAGAAAGCAGTGGCGCCACCGAGGGATAGGACAATCTCGTAGCCTTCAGGCAGGTTAAATAGCTGCGAAAGTCCCTCGCGTACGGACCCAACGACGTCCTTGACGCCAGCCTGGCGGTGGGAGGTGCCCAAGATCACGGCGTTGTCCTGGATCGCTTGCAGCTGGGCAGGGCGAACCTTCGACGGGCCACAGCCGAAGCGGCCGTCAGCGGGGATGAACTCCGCGGGAATGGTGGGCAAGGTGTTCTGGTCGTTGGCAGATGCGTTCATGACTCCCTCAGATCGCTCAGGTGATTCGCTTGATTAATGCGGGGCAGCGTTTTACCTAGAAGGTGTTTTACCTAGTACGGGTTTTACCTAGTAGGTGTGCTTGCCTTAACAGGGTAGACCGTCGCGAGCTCTACTTGGCCAAAAGGTGCCAAAAATATAAGAATTGCGGAGTTTGGCGGCGGGATTACCCCCGCTCACGACTGTCAAACTGTCATGTGGGTCACATAAGCATTACAGTGTGCCGTATCCCCCCTAGGGCTAAGCCATGCAAGCAATGCCATACGGGGAAGCCCTAAAGCGGCTACAATTTTTAAGTGAAACCGTGAATCTGTGTTCCGCTCCAACGGTTCCGGCGCAAGCTTTTATCGAAGCAATCGCTTAACTATCGCTGCGGGCAGGCACGTGAACATTTCAGAAAGGGATGTCAATGGCTACTGATAATCAGGACAAGGCCGTTCTCCACTACCCGGGTGGAGAGTACGAAATGGACATTGTCCACGCCACCGAAGGCAACGACGGTGTGGCACTGGGCAAGATGCTGGCAGAGACCGGCTTGACCACCCTGGACCCCGGTTACGTCAACACCGGTTCCACCAAGTCCGCCATCACCTACATTGATGGTGCAAACGGCATCCTGCGTTACCGCGGTTACGACATCGCTGATCTGGCCAACAACGCCACCTTCAACGAGGTTTCCTACCTGCTGATTAACGGCGAGCTGCCGAACAAGGAGCAGGCTGAGGAATTCAACACCAACATCCGCAACCACACCCTGCTGGATGAGGACTTCAAGGCTCAGTTCCGCGTCTTCCCGCGTGACGCACACCCGATGAGCGTCCTGGCTTCCTCCCTGAACATCCTGTCCACCTACTACCAGGATTCCCTGAACCCGCTGGACCCGGAGCACCAGAAGCTGAACACCTACCGCCTGATGGCGAAGGTGCCGATGCTGGCTGCGTACGCTTACCGCGCGTCCAAGGGTAAGCCGTACATGTACCCGGACAACTCCATGAACGCGCGCCAGAACTTCCTGCGCCAGATGTTCGGTTACCCGACCGAGCCGTTCGAGGATGACCCAGTAGTTACCCGCGCGCTGGACAAGCTGCTGATCCTGCACGCTGACCACGAGCAGAACTGCTCCACCTCCACCGTCCGCATGGTTGGTTCCTCCCAGGCCAACATGTTCGTCTCCATCGCCGCGGGTATCAACGCCCTGTCCGGCCCGCTGCATGGCGGCGCTAACCAGGCTGTTCTGGAGATGCTGGAGGAGATCCACGCTAACGGCGGCGACGCTACTGAGTTCATGAACCGCGTGAAGAACAAGGAGCCGGGCGTGAAGCTGATGGGCTTCGGCCACCGCGTGTACAAGAACTACGATCCGCGTGCGGCCATCGTCAAGGAGTCCGCACACGAGATCCTGGAGCACCTGGGTGGCGATCACCTGCTGGATCTGGCTATGAAGCTGGAAGAGATCGCCCTGGCCGACGATTACTTCATCGACCGCAAGCTCTACCCGAACGTGGACTTCTACACCGGCCTGATCTACCGTGCAATGGGCTTCCCGACGGACTTCTTCACCGTCCTGTTCGCCATGGGTCGCCTGCCGGGCTGGATCGCTCACTACCTGGAGCAGGTCAACGATCCGACCGCGAAGATCAACCGCCCGCGCCAGATCTACACCGGCGAAGGCGAGCGCAAGCTCTAAGAACTTCTGTTCTTTTCTTAGTGACGCCGCCCCCTCGGGCTGGTTACGCAAAGCGTATCCCCCGAGGGGGTGTTTCGCGTTTTGCTAGGGTGAAGGTTCGAGAAGCGATCATTATCTAAGGAGACTTCCCATGAGTAAACCGCACATCGACCTCCCAGCTGGTCCCGCCCCGCAAGATCTGGTGGTGGAAGATCTGATGATCGGCGATGGTGCTGAGGCCGTAGCGGGTGGCATGGTGGAGGTTCACTACGTGGGTGTCGACTTTGATACTGGCGAGGAGTTCGACTCTTCCTGGGATCGTGGTGGATCTTTAGAGTTCCCGTTATCTGGCCTGATTGTCGGTTGGCAGGAAGGAATCCCTGGCATGCGCGCTGGCGGTCGCCGTAAGCTGACCATCCCCCCGGAGAAGGCTTATGGTCCGGCCGAGCTGGGGCAGGAACTATCTGGCCGCACACTGGTTTACATCATCGACTTGATTGCAGTGAACTAGCAGTGCAGTAGAGGACGAGAGTGCAAGCAAAGGCGCCTGCTTCTGGCAGGCGCCTTTGCGTTGCGCATTTAGAGCGGGGGAAGGCCGCGCACTAGGCTCCCTTAAGAGCCTTAGCCCAGGTCATCTTCTTGCCATTATGGAGGATGGAGTTGCGGTAAACGCGCGCTACCAGCGCGATCACCAGCACCGTGACGACGGCGGCGATCAGGAAGCTCAGTAGTACCTCCGGCAGGCTCATCGTGCCCGCTGCGAGGTTCATCGGAGCTACCGTCAGGCTGAACGGCGGAATCCAGCCCAGTACCTGCATAAAGTTGGACTCGATATTGCTGATGCCAAAGAGTGGGGCGTAGGTCATGCCCATGATGAATAGCAGAATCGGTCCCTGAGTGGACTGCAGGTCCTCCGTGCGGGAGACCAGGGATCCCGCGCCTGCGTAGAGGCTGCCGAAGAACAACATACCGATGAAGAAAGCCACCAACATGAGGGCGACGACGGAGTAGTCGAAATCAACATCCCCCAGTAGGCCGGAAACTGTCAGGGCGACGGTTCCGATGCCCAGAAGGACTGCTGTGCCGATGAAGCCGAAAAGGGTGCTACCGATAATCTTTCCAGCCAGGAAATCCATCGGGCGAGCAGAAGCCAGAATAATCTCCACCACGCGCGAGGATTTCTCCTCGGTGATGCGCCCGCCGACATTCGCGGAGAAAAGGATGATGAAGTAGGCCATCAGCATTACGCCCACCATGGTGGTGAGAATCTGCGGGCCGTTTGCCTCCATTGCGTCGTCTTCCTTTACGTTCACCGTATCCAGCTGTACTGACGGTGTGGCCTTGGCGAACTCCTCAGGGGAAACCCCGACCTTCTTTAGTGCCTCAGCTTGTGCATTGGCATTGATCGCGGTGGTGGCTACGTTGAGGATCGCTGGGTTTGGATCGCCATTGCTAAGTAGCTCGTAACCCGAGTCCGTCTTTACCAAAGCTGCATCCAGTTCCTCGTCCTTGACCAGTGCAGATGCGTCCTCGCGGGAGTCGATTGTGCGAGCATCAACGCCACTGGGGCTGTCCGTCCCCTTTGAATCCTCGGCATTAGACGACGAGGGGGCGTCAATAAATTCCTTCTCAACTCCTACAAGGCCGAGCTGGGGCTTGCCGTTATCGTCGTCCTTACCCGTGAACCAGGCGGCGGCGACAACACCGACGACCATGATGACCGCGACGATGCCCAAAGAAAGCATGATGGCCTTGCTGCGGGATGCCACCTGAACCTCGCGCTTGGCGACGATGGCAATGGTCTTGGGGGAAGAGTAACTCATGATTCGACGACCTCCTGGAAGAGCTCTGCAAGGTGGGGTATGCGGCGGGAGAAGGAATGGACGGGGCCGACAGCTAATGCGGACTGCAAGATCTGCTGATCCAAATCAGTGGACTCAGCCTCGAGCAACACACCCTCGCCGAAATCTTCAACCAGGCGGGTGCCCTGGGGGTACCAGTCGCGCGCTGGGGTGTGTACTTCATAGACAAGAGGGCCACGAGTGCGCAGTTCCTCGACGGTGCCCTCGGCTTTCATGCGTCCCTTAGAGATGATGCCGACACGGTCGCATAGACGCTGCACCAGATCCAGTTGGTGGGAGCTAAAGAGTACCGGCACACCAGCCTTGCAGCGCTCGATCAACAGGTCACTCATGACGTTCACGGCAACGGGATCCAGGCCGGAAAATGGCTCGTCGAGAATCAACAGCTCCGGGTCATGGATCAGGGAGGCCGCTAGCTGGACGCGTTGCTGGTTACCCAGAGAAAGCTCTTCTAGCTTGTCGTTGGCGCGCTCGGCTAGGCCGAGCTGCTCCAGCAAACCTTCTGCATTCCGCTTTGCCGTAGCGTCGTTCAGGCCGTGTAGACGGGCGAAGAACTGCAGCTGGTCACCGATCTTCTCCTTGGCGTAAAGGCCACGCTCTTCTGGCATGTAGCCGATGAGACGGCGTAGATCGTCGTTCATTGGGGTATCGCCGATACGTACCTCGCCACTATCCGCTGCGAGCACACCGAGCGCGATGCGCATCGTAGTGGACTTGCCGGCACCGTTGGAGCCGACGAAGCCGTACATCTCGCCAGGTGCGACCTGCAGAGTCATGTCGTGGAGGACTTGGTGATCCCCGTAACTCTTATTGAGATTGTCGATATAAAGGGTTTCCATATTGTTTTTGGTTTTCCTTGAAAGTCTTCCTAAGTGACGTTTTTGACGTTAACTGCGTGGGTAGTTCCAGCGGACTGTATCATAAAGCAAAGGGTTTTGCCTCCAATAGTTTTCTGCCTTATGCAGGCAAAAGTTTCTAAAATAGCTTCTAGCAGCGCAATCGCAAGTTCAATTTAAGTGGCGTAAAAATGGGGGTATGAGTGAAGTTAAGAATGTCGTACCAGCCCTAGAGCTAAACGATGGAAAGACCATTCCTCAATTGGGCCTAGGGGTTTGGCAGCTGAGTGACGAGGACACGTATAGCTCGGTGCGTGCCGCAATTGAAACCGGCTACCGCCACATCGATACGGCAGCTATCTACGGAAATGAAGAAGCCGTTGGCCGTGCCGTGGCCGATGCTGTCAATGCGGGCGACGTACAGCGCGAAGAGCTATTTATCACCACTAAGCTGTGGAACGCCGACCAGGCGCGGGGCACGGAGGCCTTCGCGGAGTCCCAACGCAAGCTGGGGCTGGATTATGTGGATCTTTATCTACTGCACTGGCCGTGCCCGAAGGCAGATAAATTTGTGCAGGCCTACGATTCGATGGCGGAGATCCAGCAGTCCGGCGGTGCGATTAGCATCGGCGTGTGTAACTTCTTCCCTGCGGCCCTGGATGCATTGAAGCAGGCCGGGCACACCCCAGCGGTGAACCAGATCGAGATTCATCCGGGCTTCAGCCAGGCTGAGCAGCGCGCGGATAACCACGACCGTGGCATTGTGACGGAGGCATGGTCGCCACTGGGGCAGGGGCAGAACCTGACCGACCCGACCATTGCAAAGATCGCTGCCGAGAACGGTGTGAGCGTGGCACAGGCCATCATCCGCTGGCACATTCAGCGCGGCGATGTGGTGATTCCGCGTTCCTCCAAGGTGGAGCGCGTGCGCGAGAACTTCGACGTTTTCGGCTTCGAGCTTTCCGCCGACGAGGTTGCCGCCATCGAGGCTCTGGACGTAGAAGACGGCCGCATTGGCGGTGACCCCTTTACCTTCCATGCGGGGCTAGAGGGGTAGATCCTTCTAGCGAAAGCCCAGCGCACGGTAGCTTGTCTGCGGTACATTCCTACCCATGAGCGCAGGGCATGTCCTCACCCACACCGAATCCGCTGACCCCACCGCCCCACAGGTCGGTGTGATCACCCTTAATCGTCCGGAGAAGCGCAACGCCCTCAACGCGACCATCGCAAATGCGGTAGCGGAGGCCGTCCGCGCCCACACCACAGCCGGGGTGCGCGCCATTCTTATTCGTGGCGAGGGTCCTGCGTTCTGTGCCGGTGCGGATCTCTCCGGTGGCGTATATGCCGATGATTTTTGGGTAGCCATGGAGAACATGCTGTCGGCCATCCAAACCGCCCCGGTGCCAGTTATTGCTGATATAGACGGCCCTGCTGTCGGCGCTGGTTGCCAGATCGCCTTGGCGTGCGATCTGCGTGTTTTCTCTGACGAGGGGTCCTGCTGGGTGCCCGTGGCCGCCCATGGCTTCGCCCTGGATCTGTGGACCCACGACCGTGCTCGCGAACTGATGGGCGGGGCACTGGCGCGGAACGTGTTCTTGGCAGGTGCTCGGGTAAGTGCCGAACAGGCAAGAGCCACGGGGTTTTCTGCACTGCTTGATGACGCCACCCCGGATGCCACAGCCTTCGCATATCGGGTAGCGCAGCAGGCTCCGCTGTCTATGAAGCATTCAAAACGAGTGCTGAACAGCTCCGACATGTACGCCGATGCGGAGTTGGAGCAGATGATCCCCGCCATCTGGGACAGTGAGGATGTGCAGGAGGCGCGCCAGGCGCGAGCTGAGGGGCGCACTCCGCACTTCACCGGGCGCTAATCCCGGGAACAGCCGAGCACAGTAAGGGGCGCTAGTCCCCGGAAAAGAGGCACACAGTAAGGGGGCGCTAGGCGCGTCCCTCGACGGACCAGGTGTGTACTGGCTGGCCGGAGGTCTGGTGAGCCACGTAGCGCTGCAGCATTGTGGACAGCGCCTCGGCGCGTTCCTCAGAATCCGGTTCGCTTTTCGGGGCGAGTCGGTTGATGGTATCCAGTTGCCAGGTGGCACCGTTTTGGCCGCTCCGTGCGCGACCCTCGATGATCCCCAGGTAGGTGTCAATCAGTTCGGGATCTACGTCGAGTAGCTCAAGTCCTTCCTTTGCCTGGTCAAGTAGGTGTTCGGTAATGAGCGTGCGCACCGGAACATTGCCCAGACGTGGCCAGCGCATGCTGGCGCGCAGCCCCTCGCGGGCGCCGGTGATGAAGTTCTTGTGGGCGTCGTTAAAAGAAAGCCGTGACCACACGGGGCGATTCTGCGTTCCCAAGAACTTGACGAGGCCGTAGTAGAAGGCAGCGTCTGCGACGATATCGGCGGTAGTGGGGCCGGCGGGGAGCAGACGGTTTTCTACGCGGATGTGCGAGCGTTCCAGGTTCGGGTCGTAGATCGGGCGATTCCAACGCCAGACCGTACCGTTGTGCAGGTTCATGTAGTGCAGGCCGGGACTGTCGCCGGACATGATTGGTGTGCCGGCTTCCATGCGGTCCTCGGGGAGGAGGGGAGAGAAGTAGCGTCCGTTTTCCTCGAAGAGGTCGAATACGCTGGTGATCCACCGTTCGCCGAACCATACGCGGGGACGTACTCCTTGGTTGACGAGTTCTGCGGTGCGGGTATCGATGGCCTGTTGGAAGACGGGAATGCGTGATTCGTGCCAGAGCTTATGGCCGACGAAAAGAGGCGAGTTTGCGCTGAGCGCTACTTGCACGCCAGCGATTGCCTGGGAGGCATTCCAGGCGTTGGCAAAAAGGTTCGGCGCCACCTGCAGGTGCAGCTGCATGGAGGTGCAGGCGGACTCCGGGGCGATGTCCTCGAAGTCATGGCGGTAGGTATCCACGGTGCCGAGTACACGGCCAGGCAGTGCACCTTCGAGCTGGATGCGCACGAGTTCGCCGCGGGATTCCAGGACTGCATTGTTGAGTGCCTTGTAGCGGTTTTCGTCCGTCATCCAGGCGGGATCGCTGAGGAAGTCAGTGGTCAGCGTTGGCAGGGTGCCGATCATCACTGCGCGGGAATCCAACTGCTCAGCAGCCTTTTGCACGGCGTGCAGGCGTTCGTCGAGACCTTCTTGGAGTTGCTCCAACCCGCGACCGGTGATGGATAGTGGTGGATGGTTCATCTCCACGTTGTAGGAGCCGATTTCAGACTGGTATTCGCCCGGATAAGCTTCTTCCAGCTTTGCCAGAACTTTGTCGTTGCAGCGGTTGGGCTGCATGCTTGTGTCCACGAGGTTCATCTCTAGTTCCAGGCCGATGGTGCCCTGGTTGATGAACTCAGAGTCTTGAAGGTGCTTATCGAAGACCTCCAGCTCGGCGTTGAGCCGCTCGCGGAAGCGGGTGCGTTGTTTCGGTGTATAGGTATCTTTAGATACTGTGAAGTGTCCCAGGTTTTGTTCCGTTTGAGTAGATGGGAAAATCTGGAATATACCAAGAAAATTTGACCAGGATGCCAAGGACCGTGTGGTCCGTCTCGTGGAAGACCGCATCTTGGCGGAAAATATGTCGATGCAAGCCGCGTGCCAGGCAGTAGCCCCAAAGCTGGGCGTCTCGTGGC